>JACMLC010000409.1 GCA_014379795.1 Pyrinomonadaceae bacterium | reverse complement strand
TTGCGCGTCTAACGCCGCAACTATGTCGCCGTCCGAGACGAGCGAGATATACCTGCCGTAGTATGGAGGATATTCTGTTTCTTCAGGTCTGCTTATTGTAAGTGCGGACATCTTGTAATCTCCTTCAGTTGCCAATAGCTTCAGCTAGTGGAACAAGAAAGCTAAAAAGTGTTGGCTTTAGCCGAACCATTTAGACTAAAGCCAGTAAAATTTCTGCAATTATATCCCACTAGCTGAAGCTATTGGCAATTCAATAAGCCCGGAAGTTTGGTTACACGACACTAGCTTGCTGCACGGCCAAACTCAGGTGGATGGAGTATTCGTGCCGCGCATTTCTTTCTCAACATCTTCGCGCACCTGTTGCTCTTCGCGTGCGGATTCGAGCGCGAGCGGCAGATGTTCCTGCGTTGCGCTGAGACGTTGCAGGGCGGCGTTGGTTTCCGACCAGCTCTGGCCCCGACTGGCCGCCGCTTCGATCATTTGGAGGCGGGCTTCGGCTTCGGCGCGGCGTTCCGTGCCTTCCTGCCTGACGCGCTCAAGGCGTGCGCGGTCTGCTTTCAACTCTTCCTGCAAAGTCTGGTTGGTCGCTCCCTGCCTGTAAGAGGAGCGATTCACGCGCCGCTCGACCAGCAGCAGGTCGCGTTTGGCGCTGGCGACCACGCGCGAGGCCGTCAGGCGCGCGGCTAAGGTCTCGCGGTAGGCGTCCGCCAGCAAGAGGTTCTGGCTCTCTATCTGTTTGAGCGATTGCCGCTCAGCCGTCGTCAGCTCGGACGTAAACCAGGACACTTCATCAGCCGTGATGCCATCGGCTGCCAGCTTCTCCCGTATCTGCTTGAGCCATCGCTTGCGATAAAAAACGAGGAAGATGGCGACTATCAAGCCTGCGATGGAGCCGACGGCGAGCGAGGCCAGAGCTAGAAAAACATAGAGCGCCGCCGTTTCCGTCGCCGTCGCAAACATGTACATCACCACAAAGAGAACGGGGCCGGGCAGCGCAAACAAGAAAGGAGCCAACCAGGGCGCCCATTGCAGGACGCGCGTCTTGAGGCGTTCGCCTGCCGTTAATTTATTGTCGCTCAATGTTTTACTCATCCGAAAACGTAAATCGCCTGACACGCATCTAAAACCTTGTATTCAGAAGCGGCTTCTGACCGGCCTTGTCCACTGCCTGCGGGCAGCGACAAAGCTCAATTCTCAAACATGAGAGCTGAAAATATAACCCGCCGCGCGTCTCTCGCGCCAGCCTTGAGTTTCAACTCGCACGCACACGCGTCCTTTGCGAAGCGCGGGCTGTGTATTATGATTTAACTTACCCAAGCGGCAAGTTGAGGAGAAGCGATGCGCCAGATCACAAAAAAAATCACCACTACGCTCATTATCGCGGTGTTTGCCTGTGCCGTCCCGGCATCTGCGCTGGTGGGACAAGAGCGCGGCCTTGAGGTTGCGGAAAACAAATCCACTCCGCGCGGCAAGAAAGACAACGATCAAGCACGCGCGGTGGTGATTCCGATTACCCCGCGCATGCGTGGGCTGAAGGTGACAGAGCCGCGCCGTGAAGAAGACTTCATCGTTTTAGGTAACCTGATCGTGCGCGAAGATGGCGAAGAGCGAAAAATCCTCTCCATACGGGGTATTGGCAACACCCCGCTCGCGCTGGCCGTGCTGATTCAGGATGACGTAGTCCCTTCGGTCAGCAATGAGATTAAAGCGATTGGCGAGTTTATCCGCACGCTGCCGAAAGACTCTCGCGTCCTTGTCGGGTATATCAAGAACGGCTCGCTGCAAGTCAGACAAAAATTTACCAACGAGCTTGATAAAGCCGTCAAGGCTCTGCGCATTCCGATTAGCTCTACGAGCGCCGCGCCGTACAATCCCTACATAGAAATCCGCGAGGGCTTGAAGCGTTTTGAATCGCTGCCTTCGGGACGCCGCGCGATGCTGGTCGTGACGGACGGGCTGGATAATTCACGGGGCGCGAGAAGTTCTTCGGCAGGAATGAGCATTGACTTGCAACGCGCTATCCGGGAGGCGCAGCGCAGGAGCGTTGCGGTTTACGCTTTTTATGCCCCGACCGTGACGGGTACTTCCTACAATTCGATTCTGGTTGGCAATGCGCAAAGCTCGCTTGAAAAACTCACGGATGAAACGGGAGGCCGCGCTTTCATTCAAGGCACGACCATCCCGGTCAGCTTTGAGCCATTCCTACGCGAGCTTGGAGAATCTTTGTTTCAGCAGGTGGCCGTAACGTTTCTTTCGACCAGCTCGGACAAGGGTTTTCACCGTCTCGAAGTCAGCTTTGAAAGACCCGGCGTAGAGGTTGATTATCCTGCCGGATACACAAGATAAGAGAAAGTAAAAAGGTAAAAGGTAAAAGGCAAAAGTGAAGATGACAGAGATGCTGTCTTCACTTTTGCCTTTTACCTTTTTACTTTTGCCTTCTTTAGCTCAGGCGACTCTGACGGGCTGTGCGTCGCGCTGTCGCCGCTTCATCTCTTTCATTTGAGCCTCAAGCAATTTCAGGTGCAGCTCAAGAAAAAATTTGCCTTCACCGTTGAGCTTGATGCTCTCTGCGAAATCTTTCCCGGCGGCCTCTTCGTCACCCTGTAGCAGATATGCAAAGCCGCGCCCCGCATGCGCCAGCGCAGCCAGATGTTGATACGGGTTGAGCGCCAGACTTTTATCAAAATCCGTGATCGCTTTGGTGAAGTCTCCGCAGATGATCTGCGCCTCGCCGCGCTTGATATAAGCTTCCGCATAACGCGGGTGGAATTTGACCGCCGCGTCAAAGTCCGCCAGAGCATCGCTGATCTCCAATCCGTTGGTACGGATAAAGCCGCGATTGAAATAGGCGCTGGCGATGTCCCGATTGTTCTCGGCGAGGCGCGGGTCAATCACAACCGAGGCTTCGTAATCTTCAATCGCGCCGTTCAAATCTCCTTTGGCGCGCCGCGCCTTTCCTCTGTGGAACAAAGCGTCTGCGAATTGCGGGTTAATCTCCAGAGCTTTCTCATAACTGGCAATCGCTCCTTCGATGTCGCCACGACTAAAGCGCGTGATGCCGCGCTTGACATGCTCCTTTGCCGTGCGTGCGTTCTGCGCTTGAGCGGTCGGCGCGATCACAAACAAGAGCGCGAGCAGCAAAAACGAGATGCTTTTCATACGAGCCTCTGAGCAGAGAGTTCAGTGTTGAATGGGGAGCCGATTTAACGCCAATTATTCCGCGTTACCCGAATTGAGCGCCGCACGAAGTACACTTACGATACTCCTCTTTCATCAAAAGGCCAATCCAAAATAATGGCGGACAGAAGAAAAGCAGCAGGGCAAAGACGATCCATCCGTCCGACGAGATCTTTTTAATAACCTGCGGATGATAAGTCGAGCCGCAATGCGGGCATCCGTATCCGGCCACCTGCGGCTGCGGCGTTGCCCCGTAAGGTTGCGCCACAGGCGCGGCATGGCGCGGCTGTTCGCCAGTCCAGAAAGGCGTTGGCGGAACATACTCGGCCTGCCGCGTCGGCTGGGGTTCGGGCGCGAGGTTCCTGCCGCAGTAACGGCAAACGCGCGTGCCTTCAGCATTTTGTTGTCTGCAATAACTGCAAGCGATCATTAAATTTCTGTCATGGAAAATGTGACGGCGCGTCGCACACGTCTTAGAAGAAACCTGACGAGTGCGCTGGTTCGAGCTGCGCCAAGCCGTTGGCGGCTTCAGCGCGCGGGTAGAATATAGCAAATCAAATAAATTGTCTCGCAGGAAAAGAGCGCGCAGAGAGCGCTGCTTCTATGAGCAGAAAAAAAAGGGAAGGGACAAACATTCACGAAAAAAAGCGTTGTGAGACTCTCTCGTCCCACAACGCTTTTTATCGAATGAGATGTCGAAGAGCCGGACTCTAAAAAGAGTGCAGCTCCTCGAACTCCTGACTGGTGGCTAGCTGCTAACTCTTTAGTGAGTATCAAACGCGGCGACGGGGAAGTCCGCCGGGAGACCCCACTGGAATGCGACCGTCACGCCGTCCACAGTCCTGCGCACATAGAATGTGCCGGTGCCGCCAGCTTCGCGCCAGACGGCTATGTCGCAACGCCCGTCGCCATCATAGTCATTCTGCACCGTATAGTCTGTGGCCGAAGTGCCAAAGGCGGCGGACAGCAACGCGCCCGTTTGGCTCAGGCGAATGTACCAGACATATGTGCCAGTCGCATCGCGTGCGACCGCAAGGTCTGTCTTGCCATCGTTGTCGTAATCGCCGGGAACGACGAAGTCGTTGGTCAAGCCCCAGTTGATAGCCGTGAATCCAGCCGTGCTCTGAAGGATATAGAAAGTGGCCGGGCCGTTGACGGGCGGGGCTGTGCCGCGCTGCACCGCAACATCTATTTTGCCGTCGCCGTCATAATCGCCGGGGGCTGCAAAATCCGTGCTCAGTCCGAAATTCTCGATCCGCAGGTTCGAGGTCATGCTTTCCAGAATGTACCAGGTCATCGCGCCGCCGCCGGTGCGACGAACAACGGCGAAGTCAGTCTTGTTGTCGCCGTCATAGTCTCTGGCCATCGCCTCGTCGCCGAGGATTCCCCATTGCTGAGTCCCGGCGGTTCCATTTGAGCTTCTGATGTAATAGAAAGTGCCGTCAGTTTCTCTCCACACACAGATGTCTGCCTTGCCGTCGCCGTCATAATCGCCGGGGGCTTGAAAATCCGTCGTGCCGTTGCCGAAAAACTGGCTGGTCACACCACCGTTACTGTTCTGGATATACCAGGTATTGTTGGAGTTTCTGAAAACGGCGTAATCGGCTTTATTATCGTTGTCAAAGTCCATCTGCTTGCGGAGCCTCGGCTGGGCGTTCGCGGCGGGAGCCGCTAGCATTGCAAAGGTCAGCGCCAAGCAGAGCGCAGCCGAGACGCTACGCCAGGTCAAAATCTTTTTCATCATTTGTCTTCCTTTTCGTACATCAAGAATAGTTTACCCCTCATCAAGCAAAGCTACGGCGAGCCGCTTCAGGGATATAGATTAGGTGCGAAGATCCATCATCGAAAACTGCCGGTCTCAAGACTACGGCTCTGTGCGCTCATAAAGGCCATGCCCAACGGGCTTTTTTATGTAATGCCGGGGGGATGTATCCGGCTCTTTCGCTCCTTAGCGTCTCCGGCCTGCCCGGGTTCTTGCATTTGGTGAGACTATGAAATAAGCTCAAAAACTGACAATCGAAATCCCGGCTGCTGAAGTCTTCAACAAAGAGCGAAAATTAAAACTCCAGAGATTAACAAGCTGCGTTTTGGAAGCAGTTCCTTCTCACCGGTTGGGTACAGGAGTGAAACAAATACTGGACGATTGTTATTTCAGGAAAACCTGAGCTAACGCGCGCACAGTAAGCCTCTTAGCGCAAAATGTCAATAGCAGAACCCCTCTGCTCAAAGCTTGCTTAACACTTTAGACGCAGCAAAAGCCTCCAGCGCCTTTTTAAATTTAGCTTCTTTCTTCAGGTTCGGTTAAGTTGCCTGCTGTGGGTTTCAAGTTGCCTTCCACCCCACGCTGATTATACTCGTGGAATGCCAAGTTTCGTCAAGTTTCTATACCTTGGCGCACAAGAAAAGCGATTGCCTGCAAAGCTCGCCCACATTTTCAGTTTTATCGTCTTGAGAGGGATGCTGTTTTGGATGTCTATGGGGCTTGACGGTAGTGATGTTGACATCTAAAGTGCTGCCTGCCCGGTATAGCGGCCTGCAATCTCACATCAAGGAAGCTAAATGTTTTTTCGTCATCCTTTTGAAATCAGATATATGCGCTTACTCTCTCTCTCTTTGCTGGTAGGTTTGCTGCTGCTGGCAACTGCTCCGGCTCAACTGGCTGGATTATGCTCCAGCCCTGAGTTCAAGGCCGCCCGCCGATTTAGAGTCGGCGAGGTGTTGGCCGCAGGCGTCTCGGCTGATTTTAACGGTGACGGGAAGTTTGATTTGGCGGTCGCGGATGAATATGCCAGCACGGTTTCAATCATGCTCGGTGACGGGCTGGCACGGCTCGGTGCGCCGGTTGTTTATCAGGTTGGGTCATCCCCGCGTTCCATTGCGGTCGGAGAATTCAATGCGGACGGCAAGCTTGATCTCGTAACGGGCAATGGCAACTCGGAAGATGTCACGGTTTTGCTTGGCGATGGCGCAGGCGGCTTCGGAACGCCCAATAGCTTTAGCGCCGGAAGCGACCCGTCTTCCGTAGCTATCGGGGACTTTAACCGCGATGGCAATTCCGATCTGGTGACGACGAACGCCGCTTCAAATAGTGTCTCAATCCTCTTGGGTAACGGGCTGGGCGTTTTTACTCTGGCAAGGACTCTAATGGTCGGCATGAACCCGCAGGCCGTAGGGGTAGGCGATTTCAACCGGGATCAAAAGCTGGATTTGGTTGTCGCTAACGCAGACTCCAATAGCGTTTCAATTCTCATGGGTAGCGGAAGGGCTACGTTTAGATGGCCGCTTGAGTATGCGGTCGGCGACAGCCCCTCTTCGCTGACCATCAATGACTTTAACGGCGATAACAGGATTGATATTGCGAGTGCGAATCTCGCTTCGGATAACGTCTCGATTCTCTTTGGCAACGATCAGGGCAACTTCAATGCTTCAGCCGATTTCGGCGTCGGCGAAGGCCCCAGCGCCATCACAGACGGCGACTTTAATCGTGACGGGCGACGCGACATCGCCGTCGCAAACTATAACTCGGATACCATCTCGATTTTATTCGGCGAAGAAAATGGCGGCTTCACCCTCGACTCTTTTGATGGCGGGCCGGGGCCGCTGTTTATCGTCGCGCGGGATTTTAATGGTGACAATAATACAGACCTCTGTGTGGGCAATCAGCCCACGAGGGCTGTCTCAATTATTCTGAACAACGCGCAGGGAGAGTTTGCTGCGGTCTCAAACTTCACACTGGAAGGCGCGCCTGTCGCTCTCTTGACAGCGGATTTTAATAATGACGGCAAGCTCGATTTGGTATCAGTCAATAATCAGGAAGAGGAAGATACTACAGACCATGAGGTAGGCGGCACGGTTTCGGTGCTGCTGAATGATGGAGCCGGTGACTTCATCGAAGCCCCGCACTTCAGCGCGGGACTTTTGCCTACCTCAGTAGCCGCCGCCGATTTTAATGGAGACGGCAGACTGGACTTGGTTGTGGCGGACAGCGTAACCAACCGTGTCTTTGTCTTCTGGGGCAATGGAGCGGGCGGGTTCACGCCGGGAGCGCCTCTGCCCGTCGGGCTATCGCCGCGCGCCATCGTGTCGGCAGATTTCAACGGGGATAATACTCCTGATCTGGTGACGGCCAACAGGAACTCGGATAACATTTCAGTGATTCTTGGGCATCCCAGAAGGCGCGGCTTCAGCACGGCGGTTAATTACAGCACAGGCTCGCACCCTTTGAGCGTCGCTGTCAGCGACTTTAACAGAGATGGTAAGCAAGACATCGCAACAGCCAACGTAGATTCTCAGAACGTTTCGATTCTCCTGGGAAGCGGGCAGGGCGGATTCAGTCCGGCAGCAAATGTTACCACCGGAACGAGACCCTCCTACGTTGCTACAGGAGACTTTAACCGTGATAGCAATCCTGACCTCGTGGTAGCAAATAAAGATATTGGTTCCCCGTATGTTTCGATCATGCTCGGAACAGGCACTGGCGCTTTCTCGGCGGCCACGAACTTCCCGGCAGGTGAATTTCCTTCCGCTATTGTAATCAGAGACTTTAACGGCGACGGAAACCTTGATGTGGCTGTCGTCAACGCTACCTCTTCAAGCATCGCAGTCCTCTTAGGCAATGGCAGCGGCGGACTTGGCCTCGCAACCAGATTCGGAACCGGGCTGTTCCCTTCATCCATAGTGAGCGGTGATTTTAACAATGATGGAGCGCCGGATTTGGCGGCAACCAATTTTGCTTCAGGCACGGTTTCTATTCTCTACAACAACTGCGTTACGTCTTTATCCAAAAAATAAGCGCACACAAAATAACTCTTCGCATACCTCAGCCCGAATCAGTTGTGGCTTGCGCGGACTTTCTGCGCTCGAACCATTCATAGAGTGCCGGCAGGATGAGCAGCGTTAGCAGAGTTGATGTAATCAGGCCACCGATGACGACGGTGGCAAGTGGCCGCTGAACTTCAGCTCCGGCAGATGTTGCTAAAGCCATCGGAACGAAACCGAGGCTGGCGACTAAAGCGGTCATGAGAACGGGTCGCAGGCGCGTCTCAGCTCCTTCCTTAACTGCGTCTGTGATGGATTTTCCTTCACCGCGCAGGCGATTGATATAGCTGACCATCACGACGCCGTTCAGGACTGCGACGCCAAACAGGGCGATGAATCCGACGCCCGCAGAGATCGAGAATGGCATGCCTCTTAAGAAGAGCGCGAAGATGCCGCCGACGATGGCGAATGGAATGCCCGTGTAGATGAGAAGCGCCTGTTTGATTGAGCCGAACGTAGTAAACAGCAGGACAAAGATCAAAAAGAGCGCGAGCGGAACGACAATCATCAAACGTGCTGAAGCTCGCTGAAGATTTTCAAATGTTCCGCCCCCTTTCAGGTAATAACCGGGTGGCAGCTTGACCTGTTTTTCAATCTGCTCCTGCGCCTCTTTAACAAAGCTGCCGATGTCGCGCCCGCGCACGTTAAGCTCGACGCTAATGCGGCGGCGCGTGTCTTCACGAGAGATTTGCGCCGCGCCTTCGACCAGCGCGATGTCCGCGAGCTGTGAAAGAGGGACGCGCGCCCCGTTCGGCGCAGAGACGAGTAAGTTTTTGATGGTCTCTACATCTTTTGCCGCGCCTTCATGCAAACGGACGACGAGATTAAATCTCTGCTCGCCTTCATAAATCTGCCCGGCATCTTTGCCAGCCACCACCGATT
>JACMLC010000408.1 GCA_014379795.1 Pyrinomonadaceae bacterium | reverse complement strand
GGTTTTAAAGTTACAAGTTCCTGAATTTTTTAGACTTCTAGCATTTTGCACACTTTCGCTGCAAACTTTTCAAACGGCTTGCGGCAGAGGCTTTTGGCATGAAAAGACAGAGCCGGAGACGGCTGGCGGCGCGCTTTGTCCTTAATCTTTTGTGTGCTGCCGCGCTGGCTGTCACTCTCGTTTCCTGTGTCAAACAGCCCCGCCGCACGTCTTTAGACGGCAGGCGGGATGCGCCGCACACTGTTGCCAGCGCGCTGGCTGGAGCGCAGCCTGTCAATATCAACACAGCCTCGCGCGAAGAGCTTGAGAGGCTGCCGGGCATCGGGCAGGCTCTGGCGTCGCGGATCATAGAGCATCGTGAGCGGTTCGGGCGTTTTCGTCGCACAGAGCATTTAATCATGGTGCGTGGCCTGAGCGACCGTCGCTTTCGCGCGCTGCGCTCGTTGGTCACGGTGTAGCAAGGCTGGCTGCAAATGATGGAGACTGATCTACGCCGCGCGGCGCGAGAGATTTTTGAAGCCACGCTCAAGAGCGTTGACGCCAGCGATGCCGTACGCCGCGCAGTTCGTCTCGAAGGCTCACGCCTGACGATTCAGGAGACGATGTTTGATCTCGATGCGCGCGGCGCGAGAATCTATGCGCTGGCCGTCGGCAAGGCTGCGTTTCCGATGGCAATCGCGCTTGACGAGATTCTCGGCAAAAAAATCTCCAAAGGATTAATCATCGCCCCCGAAAATCTTGATTGGTTTCACGAACTTTTTTTTCCTCCAAAGAAGTTTACTACTCCATGGCGTTTTTGTGACGGCGCACACCCGTTGCCAAAGAGGAGTAGTTTCATCGCCGCGCAGAATTCTTTCAAGCTCCTGCAACGCGCTCATGATGAGCAAGCGATTGTCATCTTTCTTATCTCCGGCGGCGGCTCCGCGATGATCGAATGGCCGCGTGATGAGCAGATAAAGTTGGGCGACATCCGCACGGCAAATCGCGCGCTTATCTCATGCGGCGCGAGCATCGCTGAAATCAATGCTGTGCGCAGAGCTTTCTCTGCCGTCAAAGGCGGCGGACTCGCAGCGCGCGCGCCCGGTGCGGATCAAGTCAGCCTGATAGTTTCCGACACAGGCAAAGGCTTGGAATCAATCGTCGCTTCAGGATTAACCTATGACACGCCGGTGGATGCGCCCGATGCGGCCTCTGTCATCGCACGTTACGAGCTTGCAGAACGTTTGCCTGCATCCATCCTGCGCGCCGTCAATCATTCGGAAGATATTCCTACATTAACTTCGCGGCAAGGATTGAGAAAGCATTATGTCCTGCTCGACAACGACGCGGCGCTGGAAGCTGCGGCGGCAGAAGCGCGCGGGCGCGGCTTCCGGGTTGAGATTGCGCGAGACATCTCTGAACAGCCAATCGCGGAAGGATGCGCGGAAATGCTGTCAAGGATTTTTGGTATGCGAGCGGGTGCGGCAGCAGGTGAAATCGTTTGCCTCATCTCCGGCGGCGAGTTCGCGTGCCCCGTGCGTGGTGAAGGTATCGGCGGGCGAAATGCAGAGACGGCTTTGCGGGGCGCGATTGAGATGGCTGAATGCATCAAACAAACTTCGGGCGGCGCGAATCTTTCCCGCGTGTTTATCTTAAGCGCGGGCACGGATGGCATAGATGGCAACAGCCTTGCGGCTGGCGCGGTCGCGGATGAAACAACCATCAAGCGCGCGGCTGCGAGAAATCTGAATGCGCAAAGCTTTCTCGACAAGAGCGATGCTTATAGCTTTTTCGAGACTCTGGGCGACGCGATTGTGACGGGGGCGACGGGAACCAACGTGCGCGACCTGCGCATCATGCTCGCCGTCTGAGTCTTTAAGACGTTGCCTCTTGACCTTTGGCATTGACCCTTGCTTTCCTGAATCTGTAGTATAAGATAGCGCGAGGCGCGGGTTCTCGCTCTTGCCGCGACGTTCATCAATTGATTAACAGCATCAGGAGCTTCTTCCAATCATGTCAACCAGCATCACTGAGACAACTCATCACCCTGCTGTTAAAAGCGAAGCGAGGTCTAAAGCTTTCTCTTTCGATAATCTTATCGAAAAGCTCAGCACACTCGACCGCGCGCCGACGCTTGAAGAGATTAATGGATGGATGCTTGAGGTGCGGATTGACGCTGCGGACATTCATCCGCATCTAGGCTTTAAGGCCGCGACCTACGCGCGCCATCGCGTCTTTCGCAACGACTATGCGGAGCTGCTGTTGCTGTGCT
>JACMLC010000407.1 GCA_014379795.1 Pyrinomonadaceae bacterium | reverse complement strand
GCGCGCAGTGATTTAAGGTCACGCCGATTGCGCTCCATGCGGTTCAGGATAGAACTGACCAGACCTGCATTTTGCGCTTCGACAGTTGGGGGAACGCTAACGGCTACGAAGGCCAATAAAATCGCAAGTGCGAGGCCAAGTGTAGCGAATCTCTTCATACAAACTCCTTCAAGTTATAAGTCAGACTCCTGCCCAGAGTCGAACCAAAATCCGGGCAATTATATGGGATGATTACCGTATGTCAACCTCGTAAGCGAGGATTTTGCCCTGCGCGTCCTGCTTTGGACGCACATCGGACACCTTTATTTCAGGCCGCCCGGTCAGCTCGCGCACACGCTGTTCGATCTCGCTACGGCTCATTTCCGGCCTGATTAGCTCTGTTCCAACCAGCATGCTCGACGCGGCGGACATGCTCTGATGCCCAACGCGAGAGCGAAGTTCGCTATTTTCAAACCAGTTTTTCGGAGTCAGGAAGATAAAGGCCAAGATTAGCACGCACAACACGTCATACTGCCACGTGTTGCGCGCGTAACCCCAAAAGAGGATGGCTTTAAGAATACGGAACATAGTAAAGCAGATGGTAGATGCTGGATGCTGGATGTCAGTTTTATGCTTTTACCAGCATCCAGCATCTAACATCTTTTCTTAAACTTGAATACTCGCGGTCGGCTCGACGATGCGCCCGTCGCGCATCTGTATGATGCGGCGACACATGGCCGCTGCCTCCGGGTTGTGCGTAATCATGATGATCGTCTGATTGAAGCGATAATTCAACTCCTGAAACATATTGAGCACGATGGCTGAGTTTTCGGAATCGAGATTTCCGGTCGGCTCGTCCGCGAGGATGAGAGCAGGGCGCGTCACGACAGCCCTCGCCAGCGCGACGCGTTGTTGTTCGCCGCCGGATAATTCCAGAGGCTTGTGGTGCATCTTGTCTTCGAGCTTTAAGAGGCGCAGGACATCGCGCCGCCGTTCGGGATCGTCCGCGCCGTTGGCGGAATGTATGCGTTCGGCCAGACGCAAATTGCCTTCTGCCGTCAGGGTCGGAAAAAGATTGAAGCGTTGAAAGACAAAACCTATCTTGCGGCGGCGGATGTCTGTGCGCCGCGCGTCCGAAGCGGCTGTCAAATCTTCATCGTCAATCACGATGCGCCCGCTCGTCGGCGTCAGCAGCCCGCCCAACAAATGCAGCATCGTTGACTTGCCGCAACCCGAAGGCCCCATGATTGCCAGAAACTCGCCCTCGTGCACATCCAGCGACACGCCGCGCAGGGCAGGCACGTCTACGCGTCCCACGCGATAAACTTTTTCTAAATTCTCAGCCTGTAAGATAGTTCGCATAAAAAAACAGTGACAAGTGATAAGTGACAAGTGATAAGCAAGAACTTGTCTTTAGTATCTTATCACTTATCACTCATTACTTATCACTCATAAGATAGCGCGCTCACGGCGTCCAGATTTGCCGCGCGGATGGCCGGATAGAGCGCGCCGAGCGCGCCGCCGAGCAAGCCTATAACGGCGGCTGTCAACGCCCAAGCCCAACCGTACTCGAAGACCAGACCGTACACGCGATGAATCAAAAATCCTGTGACCAGCGCGACCACGAATCCGACCACAAGGCCAATCGCGCTAATCAAAATAGCTTCCTTCTCAATCACTCCGATAATATAGCCGCGCGATGCGCCCATCGCTTTCAAAATCCCTATCTCGCGCGTCCTCTCTGTAATCGTCGTGTACATCGCCAGCATGACGACGAGCGCGCTGACGACTGCGGCCAGCCCGACCAGCACTTTCAGGAAAAGCCCTAAGAAAGGAATGCTCTGTTCGACGCTGGTGAAAACATCGCGCGTAAATTGAATCTTAAAATCCCGAAACTTCTCGCTGAGTCGTTGCGCTACTTGAGCCTGCTCGTTCTCATTCCGGCACTTGATATAAATCCATGTGCATTTGCCCGGAGCTTCCAGCGCGTCCTGCATCGCGGCCAAAGACATCTTGACGCGCGGCCCGGCCTCCGGCGTGTAGATGCCTGTCACTTTATACGGCAGGTTGCCGAATAAGTTGATGACGCTGCCGACGGCGAGATTGTTATCGCGCGCCTTTCGCTCGTCAATCACGACTTCGTCAACGGCTTGCGGAGCGCGCCCTTCGACGAGGCGCATCTCGTTCATCCGTGCGAACGGCTCCCAGTCAACGCCTTCCACCTGCTCAAAGCCAAAGCCCTTGCCGCTTTGCGAAACATAACGAATGGAAGGCACAGCCGCCTCGACGCCCTCGACCTGTTGAACTTCTTTGACGTATTCCGTATCCAGATTCGTCACAGAACTCATCAACTGCAACGACCCCGGCTTGGCAAAGATAATCTCCGCGCGCACATTCTGCGAGCGTCGCTTCAAATCATTCGACATCCCGCGCGACAACCCCGTAAAGAGAATGACGAGCGCGACGCCCAGCGCCACGCCCGCGATGCTCACGAGCGAGCACACAGGCCGCTGCCGGATATTGGCTGTGATGAGATTGTCCATCTTCTTTATAGTGATAAGTGATGAGTGATAAGTGATAAGAAAGAAGCAATTTTCTCTTATCACTTATCACTCATCACTTATCACTTCGTTTCACTGTTGACTGAGGGTGCGCCCGCTCTCGCGCTTGTCCAGATCAACTTCGGGCAGTTGCCATTTATTTTCCAGAACAAAAATGTCCGCGTCATACTGGCTATCAATGACGACGGCCTCGGGCGCTTGATAGGACAGGCTCAGCTTGTAGTGATCCTGCGGCCTTGTCAGCTCGACGCGCGCGGGCATCTG
>JACMLC010000041.1 GCA_014379795.1 Pyrinomonadaceae bacterium | reverse complement strand
TATTCGTTGACGACGCCCTGCTCCCGGTCGTCGGACATGACGGAGCCGCCGAGGGGGTGCGCGGTTAGAAGTTTGCGGAGCGGCCAGCCCCAGAGGAGGCTGGTTTTGTAACGGCCTCCGATGCCGTCGCTCAGTTCTTTGAGGCCGCGTTCCATCTCTTTGAACATCTGGCGGCTGCGGCGGCTGTTCCACTTGATGTCTATGTTGCCGCCGGAGAGTTTCATCTGGCCGTCCGCCGCATCCGTGCCCATGCCCAAGTAGGGGAGGAAGCGCGGAGTCACGCCGCCTTGAAAAAGTTTGTCCGCGCCGTCGGTGAAGCCAGAAGCGTTGGTGAGGCCGAGCGTTCGCATGAGGTATTTTTTGACGAAGAGATGCAGATTTTTCAGACGGTTTGGGACCGGAAGCGCGCTTTCCAAGTACCAGAGGAAAGGGTCTGGAAAGCCGAGGTCTTCGATAAAGATTTTGTTCTTGTCGGTCGAGTAATCAACGATGGCTGTGATGCTGGGGCCGTGGCCGGGGTCTACTTCGCGGTTGGACTCGAAGGAGCCTGCGAGGAGGAAATCGCCGTTGCCGGAAAACTTTGTGCCGAGCGCGGGACTGAGCCTCGTCAATGTTCGATGAAGGTCGCGGCTGCGGAGCAAAATTTCTGTCGAACCGAGCGCGCCTGCGGAGATGATGACTTTGCGCCCGACGACTGCGCCAAGCTCGAACTCGCCGCGCTTTTCCGAATCGAAGTGTTTGAAGTGGACGCGGTAGCCGTTTGTTTCGACAGGCTCTATCGGCTCTATCTTTTCTACGAGGTGAAGCGGAAAGACTTCCGCGCCGTTCTGCTCGGCCAGCGGAATGTAGTTGAGGTCAAGCGTGTTCTTGGCGTGGACGTGACAGCCTAGCATGCAGTTGCCGCAATAGACGCAGCCGTCCTGCACGATGCCCTGACGATTAACTTTTTCCGGCCCCGTGTAGACGCAGATGTCCGTCAGCTCTGCCTTTTTCCCCGCGCCTTTCGCTGCCGCGAGAAAAGCTTGCGTGCGGTTTGGCATGTCCAAGTCAAGCGGCGGCGTGAGCGGCACGGCTTCGAGCATGTCTTTGGCTTTGTCATAAAACGGATTGAGCACATCGCGCTTGACTCCAACAGGCCAGCGCGGATTCTGGAAAATCTCTTCGGGCGTTCGGATGTGTACGTTGAAATAGACGAGGGAGCCTCCGCCGACGCCGCTCGCCTGTATGACATCAATTTTATTGAAGGTGCGGTAATCGAGCAGGCCGTGATCCGTGTAATTCCAAAACGAGCGCGCGACCTGTCCAGTCGTGCGCGGAAAATCTTTGCGCCCCCAACGCTTGCCGCGCTCAAGGATGCAGACGGAGCGACCCGCCTGCGACAAGCGGCACGCATTGATCGCGCCGCCGAAACCTGAGCCGATGACAACGACATCGTATATCTCTTTCATGGCAGGGCTGCCTTTCTCGTGCGCGAAGCAAGGAGGATGAAGAAACAACTCGTTGCGGTCTTTGCGGGGTTTCTCTTTGCGCCCTTTGCGGTTAAATGCTTTTTCAATGCAAAGAGCGCAAAGATTTTTCGCAAAGAGCGCAAAGAAAGATCAGAAAGCTATTCTTCGGCGATGTGCTTTTTCAGATTCTCGTAGCGCATCGGGACGCCTTTGTAAACCAGCTCGGAAAATACCTTCCAGGGATTTTTGGCCGGATCAACCAGCCCCGCGATGCGCTCGTGAAACGGATTGGGCGGCGCGTTCGGATGCGTGGAGGCCGCCACCTTGACCGCGTAGTCCTGCTCGTTTTTCGATTCGTTGTACATGCGCAGGCTGGTCGAATCCAGATTCTCGTCCAGCAAAATCACCGCGCCGCCGTGCAGGGGTTGGCAGTCGGTCGTATCAACGACCCAGCCGCCGCTGTTATAAACGCTCATGCCGGGATGATAGCCCTCTAAATCCATGTCTTCCTCGAAAGGCTTGTGCGTGTGGCCGAAGACAAAGGTCATGCGCGGTGGAATGTTCGCATCGCGCTCCTGCGTCATTTGCTCAAACACAGGCCCCTGTATGTAGTTGGCGAGACCTTGCCGTGCGGACTCGCTCAAGAGGACTTCCGGCTCTGCTCTTTCGACCTTCGCGACTTTGAAGAGCAGAAAATCCAGCATGCCTTTGATAATCCTTTTTTCAGCCCACTCGCCCAAGCCCGGCAGATCGTATCTTTCGGCTAAACCTTCAGCGATGTTGGCAACGATCTTTTTCATGGCGGCTTCGCTCTGAAGCGCATCGTAGACGCGCTCGACATCTACGCCGACCTCGCCGGAGCGTCCCATCGTTGACCAGAAGAAATCAATCCACGCAAAGTTCTGCGACTCGATAGCGTAGATCGAGCAGGGCTTTTCCTGCTGCGGGAACATGATGCAGCGCAGCTCGCTTAAGAGCATGTACATGGACTCGATGAAATGCCCGTGACTGAAGATGACGCAGCGGTCGCTGTCTTTGCTCATCAGCGCGTAATTCGGATAGACGGTGTGAATCTTTTCCTGTGTCAGGTGCGGAAACCTGTGGACGATGCCTTCGAGAAAAAGGGCTGGCACGTAATCCGGCTCGAACAGCTTGGTCGTGTGCCAGGGCGTTTTGAGGAGACTGCCCGGCTGTTTCTGCGAATCGTTATGCGTGATGAAATGAATGTATTGCGCCTCGCGCGCAGTCTCCCACAGGTGATGGTCGTGATTGCCGGGGATGTAGAGAATTTTCTCAAAGAGACGCTCGCCCTGCTCCGGGAAAATCAGCTCGATGAAACGCTCGAAGACCATCGCGGCTTCGTTGTCGGTCGTGAGCGCGAGTTCGAGGATGTCTCCGTTGAGAATCAAAACCGGCTTGCCGGGAGTTTCGTTCTGCGAGATCAGAGTTTTTAAGCACTCTACGAGTTGGGACAGTATCGGGCTGGGCACACGCGGGTCTGTGTCGCTGCAATCAAGAGTCAGGTTGCTCAAGAGGCTGTTCTCTGCCCCCAGATGCATATCCGAAAGACAAACGTATTTGATGTCAGGCATTAAATGCGCCTTTCAATGACTTATGGAAAGTTTAACCCTCTAGCGCTATGTAATGAGAGTTCCGGGCTTTCTTGAATTGCCACTAGCTTTAGCTAGTGGAACAAGAGAGCTAAAAGTATCGGCTTTAGCCGAATCATTTGGGCTAAAGCCGATACTTTCTGCACTGTTATTATCCACTAGCTAAAGCTAGTGGCAATTCAAACAACTTTCACGACACTACACTGATCTCTTCTGTGCGCAGAAGCCATCAGGTGTCACTGCGAGGCCACGGCAGAGGCGATTTGATGAGCGGCTCAATCGAGCCTGCTTTGACTTGCTTGACTTCCATCCGCGACTTGATAAAGCCGATGAGGAGCGGCAGCCCCGCTATCAAAAGCAACACCAGAAAGCAGTAGAAGAAAGTTTTATCTTGCGTGTAGTAAGGCAGCGCGTTGGGATCGCGCTTGAACTCCTCATAAGTTCCGATGCGCACCGGCGCGGGGTAACGCGCCCAGACGACGATAAAGGTGATGGCGACCAGCACAAGGTAAAAGATGCGTAGCTGTTTTCGCTTGCCCGCCAAGACCCACTTAAAGCCGAGCCAGTTGCCGAACCACCCGCCCGCAAAGACCGCCATCAGAAAGATGCCGTAATAACTCGCGTTGACCGGATGGCCGAGCATGTTGTCAAAGGCCGCGCTGATGTATTGCGTCTCCCACGCCGGATACGCGAGCAGTGAGATGGTCGCCACAGGCCCCAGAAAGACAGCCGTGTAAACCAGCGAGCGCAGCATGTAACGGCAATAAACCTTTAACAGGCTGGCTTCCGAATGATTCTTTGCGGCTTCGATAACGGGCGCTCCGGCGTCTGCGAACAAAGCTCCGGCGGCAAAGGCTATCTGTATGTCTGTCAGTACGACGGCCATCTGTTTTTCTTCCTTTCTGTTTTCGTTTCAAGTTGAGCGAATTAAGGTAAAAGTAAAAAGGTAAAAGGCAAAAGTGAGGACAAAAGCAATTTAATAAAATTTGGTTTCCGCCTTCCTTTTACCTTTTACCTTTTTACTTTTTTTAAGTGTCTGCGAGGTCGAACTTGATGCGCAGCCGGAGCGCGTGCCACTCTTCATCCATCAACAGGAAATAACCGAAGAGGCGATACTTGTACTCTGCGATGTCGGTCGCGGGATTCCAAGGTTTGAGCCAGTCAGTCGCGTAAATCAACAGCCCCAAATACAGGCCGTCGGCGATCTGCGTGATCTCGTCTATGCAGAAACAGTCGGGCGGAATGTTGCGCAGCGGCCTCCAGCGATAATTGAATTGATAGATGCTCTTGCCCTTATTCTCAGGCAGCATGCTGGCCCGGTTCGGGCGACCGACGAAGAAAAAGGTGTGCGCGTCGAAACCGTAGAGGCGTTTCTCTTCAGGCGTAGAGGGTTCAGTCCACACGCCCGCCAGCTTCATCGCCCCCTTGGTAAACCGCTCCTTGACAGTGCGATACGCGACCGTATTGGAGCAGAAGAAGGCGGGGTCATTGCCCATCTGCTCGCCGCCCTCAGTCCATTTCTGAAGCTCCGCTTCGTCTATCTTTTTAAAACTCTTGCCCGTCCACGGCGAGAAGGCGCGCGACGCAGGCCACGCGATGTTGATGGTGTTTTCGCCAAAGGCCGCGAGCAGCCCTTGACTCTGCCATGAGACGAGCGCGCCGCGATAAAAGCCGTCCATCGTCTGCGGCCCGATGCCAGCGTTAAAGAGCGTGTGCAGCTTGTCGAAAGTGTGAGACTCTGTTTGATGCTCTTTCATCAGAGTGTCCGAATAAGCTTTGAGCATCCGCATGATGTCGCCATTCGACTTGATGTCTGCGCGCACTTCTTCCAGCAGCGT
>JACMLC010000406.1 GCA_014379795.1 Pyrinomonadaceae bacterium | reverse complement strand
CACGCGCCCGTCCGCATACAGCAGATCATAAGCGATAAAAACGACAGGCGTGTTAGTCATTAGCTCCGCACTGACGGTCTTGCGCCCAAGACGTTTTTGCAATTCCGCGAAAGGCAAAATCGTCGCCCCGCGCGCCGGGACGATCTCGCCGTCAATAATCGCATCGGTCGTGAGATTCTGAAGCGGAACCACGAGTTCCGGGAAGCGATGCGTCATCTCGTCCATCGTGCGCGAGTAGAGCGCGACGCGCCCCCCTTGCGCGTGCGCCTGCGCGCGGATGCCGTCAAATTTGTCTTCGACATAAAACTCTTCGGGCATCGTGCGCGCGATGTCCGCGAGGTCTGCGGCGGCTGTGGCGAGCATGAACTTGAGCGGGTGAAAAAGTCTCATCGAGACATGCTGCAAGTCTTGACGGCGTGCGCGCAGAGCCGTCTCTCCGATGTCGCCGAGCATCATATTGGCCTGCGCGACTTGAGAGAGCGGCTGCTCGAAAGCCCGCGCGATGGAATCTTCGACCAAGCCTTCTTTCAAACCGATACGCAAATCTCCAAGCAGCAGCTTGACCAGATATTTTGCTTCGAGCGCAGTAGAGCGCGCGAGAATTGAGGTCAACAAAGCGCGCTTGTTCTTTGTCCCGCGCAGCTCGCTCAAGTGAATGATAAGCGACTCGGTTTCGGCGAGCGTCAGAGCGCCCGCGCCCGATTCTCCTTTGGTTTCCAAGATTACTTCGCAGGCGACCTCGCCCGCGTCGCCGAGCCGCACATAGCGCGGGCGCAGGTCTTCGACGCTCACGCCTGTGGCCTCGCTCAAGGCGTCGCGCAGCACGCTCGACCCGACGTTGGTCGTGCGCGCATCGCTTAAAGCGAATTGCTGCCCTGCAAAGTAGCGTGCCGCGCGCACCAGATCATCGTCATCCAGCTCGCGCATGTACGCGCCGAGCAGCGCAGCCTTCTCAAGCTTTTTCGTCGTCGCCGCCACACGCTCAGCCGTCTCAGCAAAACTTCCGAGCAGGCCGCTCGCGGATGCTTCACTGTCAGAAATTCTTTTTGCTTTTCCCATGCTCGTAAATTCCAAACGAAAATAAAGTTTCCCGCAAAGGCGCCTCAACGAGGGGATAGGGTGTAGGGTGTAGGGTTTAGGTAAAAGAAGTTTTGCTTTTCTACACCCTACACCCTATCCCCTATCCCCTTTGCTGTTTACGCCTTTGCGCCTTTGCGGGAGATTGTTTTAACTCTTGCGCATCAGCTCTGCTCTAACTCGCACTGCATCATCCTTATCCGGCTCGCCGAAGATTTCAGGATGCAGGATGCGCGCGAGAATTTCCGCGCCCTCGACGACGCGCGGCCCCGGTCGGCTGAAATAAGAGGTGGCGTCAACCGCCCACACTTCGCCGCTACGGACGGCTGGCAGCTTGCTCCATCCATCCGGCAGGCGTGATTCGGGAAGCTGGCGCAGGATGTCTTCCTTGTAATAACCGCAGGGAATCATCACGACGACTTCGGGCGCATAGGCGCGTATTTCTTCGGCGGTCGTCGTGACAGAAGGTTGCCCCGCACGCCCGAAAGCGTGATCGCCTCCGGCGATAAAGACCTGTTCGGGAACCCAGTGTCCCGGCGCAAAAGCAGGCTCAAGCCATTCGAGCATCAGCGTGCGCGGGCGTCGCTCGACTCCGTTCAGCGCGTCTTTCAAAGCCTCAAGCCGCGCCTCCAACTCCGCGACCAAGCTTGCGGCTTCAGCTTCGCGTCCGGTCAAAGCCCCGACCGTGCGGATGTTGCCAAAAATGTCCGCGATGGTATTCGGCTCAAGCGAGACCACGCGCACGTCCGTTTCAAACATCCGCGCGGCCTGCTCGACAGTCTTGTAGCTGACGGCGCAGACTTCGCATAGCTCCTGCGTCAAAATCAAATCAGGCCGCAGAGCGCGCATCGCTTCTTCATCGAGATTGTAAATCGAGCCGTGCCCGTCCAGTTGCGTGCGGACAGCGTGGTCTATCTCCGCGCTCGACATCGTTTCATGCGAGATGCGGCTCGCCGTCAGCTTTGGCTTACCCGTGACGGATGAAGGGAAATCGCATTCATGCGTCACGCCGACGAGCTGGTTTTCCAGCCCCAGCGCGCACACGATCTCCGTCGCGGAAGGAAGCAGAGACACGATGCGCAACGTTTGTTGGCTCGACAAAGTTTGAGACCTCTTTCTTCTTTGATAAAAGAATTTCGCCAGACAGGTTGGCGCGAGAACTGTGTGGCTGTCAAGACGCCCCGAGCCGCTTATACAAAGGAGCGTATCTACTGTTAAACTTCCGTTGACTTCAAAAATCCATTTTAGCTAAAGGGTGATAGAGATGCAGGACAAACCGACCAATCTTCCGACCACGCAGCCGAACGGCGAGCCGCTCAAGCCCATCACGGATGTCATTCTTGAACGTCGCTCCACAAACCATTTCACAAACGAAGCGGTGCCGGACGAAATCCTGAATGCGATTTTGCAATTGGGTGCGCAGGCTCCCTCCGGCTACAACTTGCAGCCCTGGCGTTTCGTCGTCGTGCGTGAAGCGGAGAACCGTAAGCGTTTGCAATCCGTCGCCTTCAACCAGCCGAAGGTCGCCGAAGCTCCTATCGTCATCATCGCTCTTGGCATGAAGGAAGAATGGCAGGAACGCGCAGACGAAATTTTCAAAGAAGGTGCAGAGCGCGGCGCGGGCAGTGTGGACACGTGGGAGAAGGCTAAGGACGGTGCGGTTCAGTTTCTGACGGGGATGCAGGAGATGGACGTGTGGGTCAACCGCCACACGATGATCGCCGTCACGACGATGATGCTGGCGGCAGAAGCTTACGGCTTCGACACAGCGCCGATGGAAGGCTTTAATGCCGCCGCTGTTAAGACCGAGTTCGGTATCCCGGAAGAAGCGGAAGTCGTCGCCCTCTTAGCCATCGGTCGCGCCGCAGAACCTGAGAAAGCTTATCCCGGACGCTTCGCGCTGGATCGCATCGTGTTCAGCGAAAGCTACGGCGAGGCTTGGAAATAAAGTCCCAGGTCTCAAGTCCCATGTCCCAAGTTAAAAACTTGTCTTTGACTTGGGACATGGGACATGGGACTTGAGACTTTTGATAGGAGATTGAATCATGCAGGAGCAGGCGCGGTTTGCGGGCGTGATGGATCACATCGCCGTCAAGTCTGAGGATTTGCAGCGCGACGTGAGCGAGTACGAGCGCATCGGGTTTCGCCTTGAAACGCTCTATCACGACTGGGCTATGCTGCGCGATGAGCGCGGCTTCGGCGTCGCGCTGCTCGCACCCGGCTCAAAGCATCCGCCTCACTTAGGCTTGCGCGTCGAGACGCGCGAAGCTCTGGAAGCCGCAGCCGCCACAGAAGGCCGCCCCGTCAAAGAACATCGCGACCGCTCTCTTTCTTTCTACACCAAAGGCGTCAGCGGGCAAGCCGTCGAAGTCATCTACTATCCGCCGGAGTACGGTCAGGAAAAAACTTAGGATGCTAAACCAAGAATTAGCCACAGAGACACAGAGACACAGAGCAGGATAAATAGATGAAGACGGTGCTGTCGAGAATTTTATTCCGCCCTCTGTGTCTCTGTGGTTAAATTTTCTTCATTCCTGCGCTACTGCTCGACCCAATTCGGCTTATCTTCTATTTCATCCAATGCTTCATCCGTCTCGTCGCGTATCAAATCGGCGTTTTCCAGATGGCTCATCAACCACTGGCGAAAGATGTCCGCCTCGCGCCCTTTGCCGGTCCATCGTGCGCGGTCGAACATGAGCAGCGCCACCTGAAGCGCGTGATGCTGTCCGGCGCGATCCTGCGCGAACTCGAACTGGTTGTGCAGCCGGTCAATCAACTCTATGCTCGCGCGTGCCGTCTCCTCATCCTTGAATCCAAGCTTGCCCGCAAAGAACTTGGAATAAACATTCATCGGATGCGCGGATGAAGTGTAGAGGTCGAAGTAACCCGTCATCAGTCCCGCTTCCTGCAAGACAGAGCCGACGTAGCTCGGACGCGAGCCGGTGATGATGGAGAGGTCTTCGATCTCGTTCATCCCCGAAAGAAAGAGCGCGATGATCTGGTCTTTCTTGCTAACCTTTCGCGTGCGAGACTTTGCTGCTGGCTGGTCTTTTCGAGCAGCCGGACTTTTGCGAGCGGCGTTCTTGCTCATAATCCAAACTCCCTCGTATATTGAATTGATTTTGAGAGAGAATTTATCACGAAGCGCACATGACAGGCACACAAAAATTGACGAGGGATTTTTACACGCGGAGCAATACGTTGCGCGTCGCGCGCGAGCTGTTGGGCAAGCGGCTGGTCGTCCCCGATGAAAACGGCGAGCGCGTCTCAGGCTTGATTGTCGAGACGGAAGCCTATCAGGGCGTGCTTGATAAAGCAGCTCATTCATACGGCAACCGCCGCACACAGCGCACCGAATCCATGTACCAGCTCGGCGGTACGGCTTATGTCTATTTTATCTACGGCATGTATTACCAGTTCAATGTCGTAACGAATGTCGAAGGAGTGCCGCATGCCATCCTCGTGCGCGCCGTCGAACCCGTCGAAGGCATAGATGTCATGCGCCGCCGCCGCCCCGTTAGCAAAGACATCAATCTCACCAGCGGGCCGGGCAAGCTCTGTATCGCCATGAACATCAATCGCCGCCTAGACCGCGCAGACCTGCTCGGCACAGAGGTTTGGATTGAAGACGGCGAAAAGATAGCCACGAAACAAATTGCTTCGGGGCCGCGCATAGGCATCGGCTATGCAGAGGAATATATCGAAAAGCCGTGGCGATTCTGGGTCAAGGCGAATCCTT
>JACMLC010000405.1 GCA_014379795.1 Pyrinomonadaceae bacterium | reverse complement strand
TATGCTCCGGTTCACGATCCGAAGCTCGCGGTCGTCGTGGTCACGCGCGGCTCCGGCGCACGCGGGCGCTCAGCCGCCGCCGTCGCCGGGAGAATCTACCGCGCGCTCAACACGCGTTTCGGCACTCCGGCCAATATGCGTTATGCAGCCACGCCGGAAGCTCCGAAACCGAGGACTCCTAATGCTGCCATCGTGAGTGACGAGGCTGAAGCGGACGAGGCCGCAGCAGCAGGAGTTGATCCGACGGATGAGTCGGGCGCAGCGGCAAATGAATCATCGCGCGGCGCTGTCAAGAGCGTGCTGCTGCCTGTGCCTTCAAAGTCGAATAAGACAAAGACCGGGGCGCCTCCTGCGGATTCAACGACTGCCGCGCCCGCACCCGGCGGCGCACAGGATGCCCAGAGGCCGCGTCTCGTGATACCCGCACGCCCCTGACGCTCCCTAGCTTTTCATGCGTGTAAGCAAACCATTCCGCGCCGGACTTTCGTAAAGACAGGTAAGAGAAAGTCCGGCGCGGATTTTCGTGTCCTGACCGTCAAGAAAAATTCATACGGTTGAAATGTCTTTGTCCTTGACACCGGGGCGACGGTTGCAGGATTATGCGCGCAAAGCGATATTTAAGTTGACACCAAATGTTGCAGGCAAGTTGCGACCTGTCTCCCCTTGCTAAAGGTTGCGCGGGTGGAAATCGGCAACCGTCAGGCAGCGCGCTTGCATCTGAATGAACGCGATGCTGGAAAGCCTGCTTGCAAGCCCCCGTAAATGAACTGCTCAGAATCTAATTTGGAATTTTGCCCGGAGGAGATGCGACCCATGAAGAAGTTTATCAAGCTCTTAACCTTAAGCCTGACGCTGGCGGTGATTGCAGTTCCCGTTCTCGCGCAGCAGCCTGCGGCGTCGCCCGCCGCGTCACCTGCGGCGTCGCCCGCCGCCCTGTCGCCTCAGGAAGAAGAGGCCAAGAACGCTTTGTATAAGAAGGTGACCGACAATATCAAAGGAACCACTCAGCCCATCGCTTACGAAGCTGCCAAAGAATATCTGCAAAAGTATCCGAATGATGATCCGAGGATCATTACCTACCTGCAAAACTTTGTGACCAAGTTCGGGAAGGCGAAGCGTAAAACCGATCAGGCCGACGCGATTAAGGCACAGAAATGGTCTGAAGCTTTTGCGCTTGGCAAGGAGATAATGGTAGATGAGCCGGACGATCTGCAAGCCAATCTCAATACGTCATGGGCAGGCTTGCAGCTTGCACTCAAGGCCGACAATGCCAACAATGCGGATGCTCTTAACTTCTCCACAAAGACCATTCAGGCGATTGAACAGGGAAAATCTCTCGAAGCGGGCAAGCCTTATCCTGACAAGGATAAAAACGAATCTCTGGGCTGGCTCAACTACTCGCTCTATCTTTACAACGTGCGCAGCAATAAGCCAACCGAGGCGGCCAACTATATGGTGAAAGCCGTAGGCTATGATGGTTCGGTTAAGAATAATGCCGAGTCCTATGCCCAGTTGGCGCAAATTTATGGCACGCAGTTCGAGAAGATGCAGCAGAATTACAACACCCTTTATGGCGGAAAGGATGAGACGCCCGAAAGCAAGGCCGCGTTTGAGCGCCTCAAGCTGGCTGCCGATCCTTTTATAGATGCTATCGCGCGTGCCATCGCTTATAACACCGGCACGGATGCCAAAGCGCAGCAGAAAAAAACGGAACTGAAAGAGGCTTTGACCGACGTTTACAAATTCCGTCACAGTTCGGTGGATGGCGTGGATGCGCTGATCGCAGGCGTTAAGGCCAAACCGCTGCCGCCGCCGCCGAGCACGGAGATGAACACGCCGTCCACCGCGCCAGCGACGACCGGCGCGACGACGACGCCCAGCAGCAACACTGCCAGCGGCACGACGACCGGCGCGTCGACGCCTGCAACCACTGCGCCGACGACGACGGCTCCGATCAAGCCTCCCACGGCGACACCATCTACGACCGCGCCGCCCACAAAGTCGCCGACTATGCAACACGGTTCAACCTCTAAGAAAGCCGCGCCCGCAAAGCAGCGCAAAGCAGCGGCTCGCAAAAAGAGCAGATAAAGCTTGTGAATCCCAGGTTGCCGCTCCTCTTGAGCACAGCAAACGCCGGTCGCTTCTTTTCTTCTAAGAAGCGTCCGGCGTTTGCTACAATCGCGCCATTGTGAAAAAGTCCAGCCATGCAAGCACTGATCTCGCCGCGCTCGAACAGAGCCTCGCTTATCATTTCAGTGACCGCGCCTTGCTCGAACGCGCCATTACACATCGCTCGTGGGCGCATGAAAGCGTCTCTCCCGGACATGAAGAGGAAGCCCGCCGCCTGCACAACGAGGTGTTCGAATTCGTAGGCGATTCCGTGCTCGGCCTTGTCGTCGCGGACTACCTGTTCCAGACTTACGAGGATGTCACCGAAGGCGAGCTGTCGCGGATGAAGCATCGTCTGGTCAGCGCGCCCACGCTTGCGAAAGCAGCGGAGCGGCTCTCGCTCGGCGAGTTCCTGCGTTTCGGGCGCGGTGAAGAAAAGACCGGCGGGCGGAGCAAAGCAGCCCTGCTGGCGGATGCTTTTGAGGCTGTGCTGGCGGCAATCTTTTTTGATGGCGGATACAGCGCGGCACAGGATTTTGTGCACAGCGCTCTCTCTGAAGAACTGGACAGCGTAGACCCTGAAGCGGCTGCGGCAGCCGACTATAAAACCCTGCTTCAGGAAAAGCTACAGGCGGCGCAGGGCGACCCCCCGCAGTATGAAGTGATAGAGACGGACGGGCCGCCGCATCGTCGTATCTTTCACGTCGAGGTGCGCTGGCAGGGCGGCAGCGTGCGCGGGCAGGGACGCACCATCAAAGCGGCAGAGACGCTCGCCGCCCGCAAAGCCCTCAAACAGATGGAAGAAACAGTTGGCAGTTAGCAGTGGGCAGTTGGCAGATAAAGCGGTTTCCGTCTTTTTTACTGCCAACTGCCAACTGCCCACTGCCAACTCTTCATTGCTAACTTGACCGCGCGACTTAGCTTCTCTAGGATGTTTTTATGAGCGAGGATTATTCAAAAACAGGGGTGGCAGAGCCACCCGCGCGCACACAGACGGGCGAGCCTGCGACTGAGGTTCGCGCGCGCGAGACGGACTCGAACGGCAACCGTAAAGCGGAAGCCAAGGCCGAGCCGCACGCGCATCCCGGCCCACCGAAAAGCTTTATTCGAGAGTATTTCGAATCGGGTGTCGTGACTATCATCATGGCGCTGTTCGGGATGACTTTTATCGTGCAGGCGGTCAAAGTCCCGACCGGCTCGATGCAGAATACGATTACCATCGGCGATCATTTGCTGGTCAACAAGTTCATCTTTGCGCCCGGCCCCAAGCTTCCCTTTCTGCCGCAGCGCGACATCAAACGCGGTGACATCATCGTCTTTAAATATCCCGGTAATCCGAATGACCGGGCGGGCGATATGCGTCCCGACAACACTCCTTACAAGACCAACTATGTGAAGCGCGTTATCGGCTTACCCGGCGAACGCATCGTCGTCCGCGAGAAGAAGGTCTTTATCAACGACCGAGAGCTGCCTGAGTATCGTATCAATGCGCGCGATCATAACGATGATCCGCTGACGTTCGACCGGCTTGAAAACAATTTGCCACTGGATATTCTCCCACAGCAGCAGCCGAAGAAGGACGAGCCGTACAGCGTCTTTTACAGCGAAGGCAGCGAGATCGGAGACCCCGACAAAGAGTTTGTCGTCCCGGAGAATTCGTATTTTGTGATGGGCGACAATCGAAACAACAGTCAGGACAGCCGCATCTGGGGCTTTGTGCCGCGCGATCTGGCGGTCGGGCGCGCGATGTTCGTTTACTGGTCTTATGATGAAAGCAAACCGCCGAGCGGCTACGGCTTCCTCGGAGACTTTATCCAGAACACCAGATGGAATCGCACAGGCACGCTGGTTAAATAAGACAAGCTGCGACAAAAATTTTCAAGCCCCTGTGGTTAAGCAAAGCTAAAGCTCAACCACAGGGGCTTTCTTTGCGGCATCAATCCAACCCGAAGTTTAAGATTGCTTTGTCTTAAAGCAATCTTTCAAATTCAGCATTTCAAATTTGAAATCCAGAAACCTCTGTCTTCTCTTGTCTCCTGTGTGGTAAATTCCTGTCGCTCTATTCCAGATAATTTCAGATGGCCTGCTGTTTGCTGTGCGTGTTGGCAGGCTGACATGAGTGCCGCATAATCGGTCAGAGGATTTTCGACGATGGCTTCGATGTGGAAACTTGGCGGGTTAACGTGGAAGGACCTGGCCGCGCGCGTCTGGCAGCAGATAAACGAGGACGAGATTTTCGGGCGCGCCGCACAGTTGTCTTACTTTTTTTTGCTGGCTCTCTTTCCGCTGTTGCTGTTTCTGACCACTTTGCTCGGCTACTTCGCGGATGCAGGGACAGAGCTACGTAACAACCTGCTGACATATCTTTCCGCTGTCGTGCCCGATTCGGCTTCGGAGCTGATTCACACGACGGTTGACGAGATCAGCAAATCGGCGGGGGGAGGCAAGCTCTCGTTCGGCGTGCTGGCGACATTGTGGGCTGCGTCGAACGGGATGGGCGCGATCAGCGAATCGCTCAACGTCACCTACGATGTCAAAGAGACGCGCCCGTGGTGGAAGGCGCGTCTGGTTTCCATCGTGCTCACCATCGCGCTCGCAATTCTGATTATCAGTGCGCTCGCGCTGATGCTTTATGGCAGCCACATCGCTGCGGGAATCGCGAACAGCTTCGGTCTTGGCAGTGTTTTCGTGACCACCTGGAAAATAGCGCAGTGGCCTATCGTCCTCTTTTTTGTGCTGATGGCCTTTAGCCTGATTTACTATTTCGCGCCGGACTTGCACGATCAGGATTGGAAATGGGTCACGCCCGGCTCTGTCATTGGCCTCACGCTCTGGCTGCTCGTCTCGTTCGGGTTTCGCACGTACCTGAATTATTTCAACTCATACAGCGCCACTTACGGAGGACTGGGCGCGGTCATTATCCTGATGCTCTGGTTCTATTTCACGGGCGCGGCGATTTTAATCGGCGGCGAGATTAATTCTGAGATCGAAAACGCAGCCGCCGAAGCAGGCGCGCCCGACGCCAAAGAGCGCGGCGAAAAAGCGCCTAACGACAGTGACAAGTGACGAGTGACAAGTGACGAACCAGAACAAGTGATTTATCTTGTCACTTGTCACTCGTCACGTGTCACTGTTCTTATGCTTGATTCTAATCTTTTTAGTCTAAGTGCAGAGGTGAAAGCTGCGCTCGATGAACAGCGCGCCGTCGTCGCGCTTGAATCCACGGTCATCGCGCACGGCCTGCCGCGCCCGCAGAACTTAGAAACCGCACGGCGGCTCGAAGAGATTGTCAGGGAAAGCGGAGCGACGCCCGCGACCATCGCGCTGCTTGATGGCGAGCTCTGCGTAGGCTTATCGGCAGCGCAACTGCAACACATCGCTGAGAGCGATGCGATACGCAAAATCAGTCGCCGCGATTTGCCCGTCGCGGTCGCACGCCGCCTTGATGGAGCGACGACGGTCGCCACGACGATGTGGATTGCGCACAGGGCTGGCATCAAAGTCTTTGCGACCGGAGGCATCGGCGGCATCCATCGCGGCACATTGCCGGATGTCTCCGCAGACTTGCCTGAGCTTGCGCGCACGCCCATGCTCGTCGTCTGCTCCGGGGCGAAGATCGTGCTTGACCTTCCGGCGACACGTGAATGGCTTGAAACATACGGCGTTACTATCGTCGGCTACGAGTGCGATGAGATGCCCGCCTTCTATTCTCGCCGGAGCGGCTTGCCGGTGGACGTGCGCGCGGATTCTGCCGTTGAAGCGGCGCAGATCGTCGCCGCCCGCCAACAGTTAGGACTTGAAGGCGCGACGCTTTTGACAGTTCCCGTGCCCGAAGCAAGCGAAGTTCCCTCCCAGCTATTACAACAAACTCTTGACGAAGCTTTGGAGCAAGCCGTGCGCGAACATATCGGCGGGCGCGACCTGACTCCGTTCCTGCTGTCTCGCATGGCAGAGCGAAGCGGCGGCGCAACGCTTCGTGCCAACCTCGCGCTGCTGGAGCAAAACGCGCGCGTCGCAAGCGAAGTCGCGATAGCATTGTCTTCATTAAATTCTGAATCATGAGTTAAGCACGAAAGATAAGGAAATCTTTTCTTTGCGTTCTTTGCGTCTTCACTCTTTGCGTTCTTTGCGGTTAAGGGCTTTTTTAACGCAAAGAGCGCAAAGAGGAATCGCGCAAAGAACGCAAAGAAAAACCATCTTTTCTATCTGATTTGCCTTCCGGTGTTACTACCTTCTGAAAGGAATGTCCCCGATGCCTGAAACGCACCCGGCTCCGCAGAGCAAAGAAGCACAGACAGAGCATCAGATTTCCGATGTGCAGGAAGCCGATTGCTGCATCGTCGGCGGCGGCCCAGCCGGAGTCGTGCTGGCTTATCTCTTAGCGCGCAAAGGCCTTCGTGTTTGTCTGCTTGAGATGCACACGGACTTTGACAGAGATTTTCGCGGCGATACGATTCATCCATCCGTGCTGGAAGTCATGGACCAGCTTGGCCTTGCCGAACGCCTGCATGAGATGCGCCATTCTAAGATACGCAGTTTCAACATACAGGTCGGCGACGACGAAGGCGTGACGATTGAACTCGGCTTTCTCAAAACAAAATATCCTTACATCATGATGTTGCCGCAGGCGCATTTTCTGGAATTCATGACGGAAGAAGCAAAAAAGTTTCCGGGCTTTCAACTCATCATGGGCGCGAGCGTGCAGGAATTAATTCGTGAGGGTGGAGCTGTGCGCGGCGTGCGTTACCGCGAGCATGAGGATGATGAATGGCACGAAGTTCGCGCGGCGTTGACGGTGGGCGCGGATGGCCGCTCGTCGCGCGTGCGGCGGCTGGCGGAAATGGAACTGGTCAAGACTGCGCCGCCGATGGATGTGCTGTGGTTTCGCTTGCCGCGCCGTGAAGGCGACCCGGAAGGCGTGGCGGGACGCATTCGCAACGGTCACATCCTTGTCATGCTTGACCGTATGGAGGAATGGCAGATTGCCTTTGTCATACTCAAGGGCAGCTATCATCACTTGCGCGAAGCCGGTGTGGAACAGCTCAAGCGTCTTGTGGTCGAGACAGACCCGACCTTGAGCGACCGCATAGATCATTTGCAGGAATGGAAACAGGTCTCAATGCTCTCGGTGGAATCAAGCAGGCTCAAGCAATGGTATCAACCGGGCTTGCTGCTCATCGGCGATGCGGCGCATGTGATGTCGCCCGTCGGTGGCGTCGGCATCAACTACGCGATTCAAGACGCGGTCGTCGCGGCCAACGTACTCACAAAACCGCTCACATCAAAAAGCTTGCAGACGAACCATCTGGCGCGTGTGCAGCGCAAGCGCAAATGGCCGACGCGCTTTATACAGGCATTTCAAGCGGTGATCCAGAAACGTATCCTCGCCAACGCGCTCGATACCAGCAAGCAGTTTAAGCTGCCCTTCTTTCTTCGCCTGCCGCTGCTCCGCAGGATTCCGGCGCGGCTCATTGCCTTCGGCATCTGGCCTGTGCGTGTTGAGAATTAGAAAAATTCAATTAGCCACAGAGGACATAGAGAGCACAGAGGGATTTCAAATCTTTAATCTCAAATTTGAGATTATTAATATCTTCGTGGTCTCTGTGTCCTCTGTGGCTAATCCCAAGGTTAGCGACTCGGCGGATTGCCGACCGGAGCAGTGATTAGATTGACTGTTGCCGCTGACTTTGCTGAACTCCTGATAAGCGGCAGCTCTATAAAAGACGCGTGCAGTTTATTTCTCTCAATGGTAAAGACGGGCGTGCCCTCCGCCGGAGTGCGTGCGAAGACGCTCTTGTCATGTCCGGCGATGGCGATGCGGACGCGATGCCCTTTTTTAACCAGCACGGAAACGGGCAGCAAGCCGAACTTGATCTCTGTCATCTTTCCCGGCACGAGCGGCTCTGCGTCTTTTTTCCTGAACGAATGATACGGCACATTCATCCAGTAAGGCGGTTTCTCTTTTGAGATTTTGTGATGCACGCCGCGCAGTTGCCCTTCGGTCAGGTAAGTGACTTTGCCGCTTTCGTCCACCTCTTCGAGATAGACGAAAAAGGCGCTGTCACTAATCGTCGAAGCGACGGATAAAGTGATGACCGGATAGCCTGTAATCTCTAAATCTCCCGGCAGCGGCGCGCTCGTGTAAGTCAGGAGGCGTTTGTCTTCCTCCGCGCGGTCAGGATATTTGACAAGCCCGCCGAGCTGCGTCGTCCAGCGATTAGTCATGCCGGTCGTCGCCTCGAAATCAACCGTGTATTTATCCGCACCCGTGCTTTCGGTCGGCGCATCAAGCGTGAGCAGATTATCTGCTGCAAAGTACGCGCGCACGTTCACGCTTCCGGCTGGCGGCCAGCTCTTCGTGGCCTTCCACTTCTCTTCCCCCATCGTGTAATAGATGAGATTTCCGTCCGGCTTTGAATTCGTCTCGATGCCCTTTAAGTAGTAATCGAAAAATCGCAGCCACTCGAAACGCTGGCGCACCCCTTGCGAAGTCGCAGACAGATACGGGCTGGCGTTTTGTGATGCTCCGTGATTCCACGCGCCGACAATTGTGCGCTGCGGATTCTTAAAAGTCATAAAGCTGCGAATCACAGCATCCGCCGTGCCCGCATCCAGCCAGCTTCCCCAGTTACTGATCGCCACGCCCGAGCGTTCGATGTCTTTGACAAAGCTATGCACGCTGAAATCATCGATCGAGGTCTTGTTAAATGTGCTGTCATCACGAAACGTCATCGTGCGACCGGCCTCATAAACATTGATGTTGCCTTCGTGCATCTTCAGAGCCTCGCCCAGCAGCTTTTTATCCTTATCCGCATCAACGGGCTTGACGCCGGGTTTGAGGTCAAGCTCTTGATTCGCCTGATTCCAGTTCTTGACCATCCATTCGTTAAAGACGCCGCCCGGAAAAGCTATGTCCGTGTAAACATCAAACTCGTAGTGTCTTGGGATGACAGCCTTCACCGCCGGATGATTCGGCACCGCGAGCAGCTGCGCGCTTGTTCCCCCGTAAGAATTGCCGAGCGCACCGACCTTACCGTTAGACCAACCTTGCGCTACCACCCACGCGACTATTTCGCCGCCGTCTTTTATCTCATC
>JACMLC010000404.1 GCA_014379795.1 Pyrinomonadaceae bacterium | reverse complement strand
GAACGAGATTTGGGCTGATGCTTTTGTTGAAGAATCCACGATTGCGCAAAATGTTTTTACGTTGCGGAAAGCTTTAGGACAGAATCACACCGAAAATCAATTCATTGAAACCGTGCCCAAGCACGGCTACCGTTTTATCGCCGACGTGAAAGCGATTAACGGCGCGACAAATGCCAAGCCGGAAATCGGACAACATAGAGCCGCACACAACATCATCGTCAGCGAGAAAATTAGCGACGCGGAAATTAGTGATGCAGAAACTAAAAATGCAGAAAGCGATTTACATCTGGCAAAACAGCCCACGCGTCTTAATTTTCAAACCAGATTGCTAGCACTGATGATGCTTCTGCTTGCCGTTGCAGTTGCGGCAGGGCTTTTTCTCTTCACGCAAAGAAACGAAGCCGCATCAGATTTCGCGTCGCCGTCGCCGCTCACGCGCACGACGCAGCTAACTAACACCGGGCAAGTTTTGCGTGCCGCTGTTTCCCCTGACGGCAAATATGTTGCTTACATACAAAGCGAGCGCGGACAGGAAAGTTTGTGGTTAAGGCAGGTGGAAATCGCGGGCGGAATCGAAATCGTTCCGCCAGGCGGCGACCATTTTGTAGGGATTACTTTCTCTCCTGATAGCAACTCGATTTTCTATGTCAGATACGGTAAAGATTCGGCTGCGAGTGGTTTGTATCAGGTTCCGGTGCTGGGCGGGGCGGCGCGCAAGATTCTGGCGGACATTGACAGCCAAATCAGTTTCGCGCCGGACAAGAGGCGCTTCGCGTTTGTGCTAAATGATTTAAGCCGCAAGGAAGCGAGTTTGATAATCGCCAACCTTGACGACGCAGAGCAACGACATCTTGCCGTCCATCCGGGCGTTCACTGGATGACCGACGCCGCACCTGCCTGGTCGCCTGACGGTAAGATCATTATCTTTACGGCGAGAATCCAAACCTCAAAATCTGCGAGCACGACAGCTTCTCTGGTCGAAGTGCAGGTGGCGGACGGCAAGCAAACAATCTTCAAAACTCGTCAGTGGGACGCAATTCAAGCGATCGAGTGGTTGGCGGATGGAACAGGTTTAATCGTCGCCGCACGCGATAATGCGTCGCTGCTCGCTCATCAATTGTGGCAGATAGATTACCCCGCCGGCGAAGCGCACGCGATCACCAAAGATTTGAATAATTATTCGAGCGCCGGCGTTACCGCCGATATGAAGTCGCTCGTGACGATTCTCCATCGCCGCATCGCGAATCTTTGGATTGCGCCGGGCGATAGAGCAAGCGAAGCCGTCCAGATTCTTTCCGGTAACAGCAAAGATTTGGGCTGGACGTTGGGCGTCGAATGGTTGCGGGACGGCAAAATAATTTACGGTTCGACGGCAAGCGGAAAAGAAGATGTCTGGTTGATGAACACGGACGGGAGCGACCAGAAACAAATAACAACCACTGCCGGCGCGAACTTCGAGCCGACGGTTTCGGACGACGGGCGCACCGTGGTTTATGTCTCAAAAGCCGCCGACGCCACACAGAACTTGTGGAAAATGAATCTCGATAACGGCGAGCGCGCGCAATTAACCAACGGCGGTTTCGACCTGCGCCCTGATATCTCGCCTGACGGACGCTGGGTCGTGTATATGTCAGTTATTAAAGACTCACCGACGTTGTGGAAGATTTCGATTGACGGCGGCGGAGCGCCGATTCAACTGTCGGATAAAATAGCAGCAGTCCCGCGCGTCTCGCCAGACGGACGCTTTATCGCTTGCTTCTATCGCGCGCAAGTGGAGACGTATTCCAAACTCGCCGTTCTCCCCTTCGACGGCGGCGAACCCGTTAAAGTGTTCGATAGACCTCCGACGACATTCGTCGAAGCGGGAATTCGATGGACGCCGGACGGACGCGCCTTGAGCTTTATCGATAACCGCGACGGCGTCTCAAACGTCTGGTTGCAACCTCTGGACGGTAGCCCGCCAAAGCAGTTAACGAATTTTACGTCCGAGACGATTTTTCGTTTCGCCTGGTCGCCCGACGGCAAGATGATTGTCGCCGAACGCGGAACTGAAACCGGCGACATTGTGCTGATTAACAAATAGAAATGCGAAAGCAAAGATGAGAGACGACCACATCAGGAAGACTATCATTTGAATAGCCCTCCCGACTTTTTGTGCAAGTCGGACTTTGTGTGCAAGACCTTTTAGAGCGGCCTTGCTGGGGAAGTCAGTTTGTCGTGGATATATTGAGTAGAACTCAAGGGTAAGTCGCAACATCTTGCGCTGACCTCTGACTTTCCCTGCAAGGCCCTTAACCAAACCTGCCAAACTGCCTCAATAACGCGGAAAATTCTGGTTCAAAAAATTATCGGACGCGCTCAAATCTCAAATCCCTCTTGAAGTTGAAAAATGTGCTTTCAGGATTACAGACCAAATGCGGCTGTTGATGTGGATTCCCACATGCGAGATATTGTGGAGATTGGCGTTAGTAAGTATGAGCTATCTGTGGCTACCCCGCGTGCATCTGATGCCTTTTAGAAGGTATCCTTTCCCGCAATCGCAATAAGAATCGAGCGACTATGCTGACACAACTGATGCTTGAGCTTTTTAAAATCTGCCGGTCGAGGAGCGTCCATCTCTCTTTTATCACACTAATAGGTTTTGTCGGGCTGATGCTGTGGGGCTTTTATTCGTATGCCGAACGCAAGACCGGCGGGCAGGCGACGGAGCAGTTTAAGTATACGTATGAATCGAAAAATTATTTCAACGGCCTGACCTTCGCGCTCTATTCCGTGATGTTCTCCTTTAGCCTGCTGATTCCTATTTTCGTAGCGATGGTCGCGGGGGCGCAGATCGCAGGCGAAGCGCGTACGGGCACTCTTCGCATGATTTGTGTGCGGCCTCTTTCGCGCGTCTCGATCTTTCTCTCAAAATTTTTGATGGTCGCTTTTTATACTTATCTGCTGATGGCCTTTTTTATCGGACTCAATCTGCTGGCAGGATTGTTGTTTGTCGGCTGGGGCAATCTGGAATTGTATCCCGGCCCGCTCAACCTCGTGGACGAGCCGGGGAAGATCATGCGCGATGAAGCGCTCTGGCGTTTCGTTTATGCGAGCCTCTCCGGCACATGGGCGCTGCTTGTGATAGCTGCTATCGCGATGCTCTTCTCTGTGCTGTTTGAGACTCCGCAGATGGCGACGGTCGCAACCATCGCTCTCTATCTCATGTTTTATATCATCGGGCGGATCGAGTTCTTCGAGCACCTGCGGCCCTACTTCTTTACTACAGACATGGACTTCTGGCGTGACGTGTTCAAGCCGTCAATTCCATGGCAAAGCTTCTATCATTATGGAAGCATCTGCGGCGCATACATTTTCGGAACGCTGCTGTTAGCAATCACGATCTTTAGTCGAAAGGACATCACGAGTTAAGGATGTGGGCCAAAGCTCTACTGGCTATTCTCTTCGCGCTGATGATCTGTAGCGCGTTCTATTTCCAACCGGCGCGTAAGCGGTCATTGCTCGCCACAAAGCCGTCGGACGGCCCGCGCCTGCGGCTGATGACATGGAATGTTGGCTACGCCGATTTGGAAGACGACACGCGCGCACAGACGAGGGATTTAAGAGCTGTAGCTGAAATCATCATGACGCATGATCCGGACGCCATAGCAATACAGGAATTGTCCGGCGATGAGCAGCTTAAAATTTTGCTGGGGTATTTGGGTGGGCGTTATCGCGGCGCAGTCGCCCGTCCCGGCAACGCGGATCGTGTGGAAGCCGTGCTTGTCAAAGACCGCGCGGCACGCTTTGAAGATATACGTGCGGATGGGAAATTTGCGCTTGGCGCGACTTTTCATCTCCGTCCCGAGCTGCCGGAAATCGTGCTGGTCAGCGCGCACGCGGACGCTTTTAGCGCAGCGCGACGGCGAGCTTATACAGGGGAACTGGTTGAGTGGACAGAGGCTCGACCCGAAGGAACAATCGTCTTTGTCGCCGGTGATTTTAATTTTGAAGTGGCTGTTAAAGACGAATCACACCTCTACACGGACGACCTGAAGCACGATAGCGAGGCGTACAGCTACCTGCTCAAATACTTTCGCGATCTGGGTCGAGATGCGGGCGATACTGCCATTAACGACCGCCGCATAGACTATATCTTCGGGCCGCCTGAAAGGGTCTTGCTCAGGCGCGCGGAAGTTTTAAGAGGCGCAGCCGTTGGCCGCATGGATCACTGGCCGCTGCTGATAGAAGTGGCTTTGTAAATCTTCAACGGAACTTTGAAAAGAGTTCTGCTAAAAATTTTCTATGAGTGATGCTGTTTTAGAGACAGAGCTACTGACAAAAAAATACAGCCGCCGTGTGGTCGTCAACCAACTCTCTTTGAAGGTTGAGCGTGGTGACATCTTTGGCTTTCTGGGGCGTAACGGGGCTGGAAAATCAACGACTATTCGGATGGCGCTTGGACTGGTGCGCCCTACTTCCGGGCGCGTGCGCCTGCTCGGACACGATATGTCAAAGCATCCCTTACGCGCACTGGCACGCATCGGCGCGATTATCGAAGCCCCCGCTTTTTACGATCACTTTTCCGGCTGGCGAAATCTGCGCATGTTTGCCGCGATGTCCGGCGGGGCAAAAACAGAACGCATAGAGGCTGTGCTTGACATCGTAGGCTTGCGCGACCGCGCGCACGACCCCGTCCGCGTCTACTCGCATGGCATGCGGCAGCGGCTCGGCATTGCACAGGCACTCTTGCCCGCTCCGGAGTTTGTGATTCTTGACGAGCCGACAGATGGCCTCGACCCGCAAGGCATACATGAAATGCGTTTGTTGATTCGCAGGCTGCGAGACGAGCTGGGGCTGACGATCATGCTCTCAAGCCACTTGCTCTTTGAAGTCGAGCAGATTTGCAATCGCATCGCGATCATTGATCAAGGCCGCTTGATTTATCAAGGCTCTATCGAAGAGCTAATCGCAAAGACCACCACAATCAAATTAACCGTTGACCGGATTGAGGAAGCCTATCAACTTCTTTCACATAACCCGAAACTATCTGTCAGCCGCAACGGCGACCAATCTCTCTATGTGATAATGGCAGACGACCAGATTCCGCTGGTCAACGCCTTGCTGGTTGAACGCGGATTCCGCGTCATGGAATTATCGCCACAGCGCGAAACGCTCGAACAGGTATTTCTTCGTCTGACTCAAAATCCCGCCACCACAGAGGCGAAAAATTAAGGGCACAGCAAAAGCTTTCGCGATAATAGAGATTTGAAGACTAACCGCCAATCTTACTGAACGGGGTGGAGGTCACAGGCATCTTTGAGATGTCCCGGTCTTTCTTGTTCGCATGTCATATCTGACATATACTTGACTGATGAATGGAAATGACAAGCCGCTCGTGTGGCTGCATGGCGAGATCAAAACGCCGCCATTCTCAATAGTCGCGCGGCTCGAAGCCGGGTTGTTATTACGCCGCCTACAGCAGGGCGAGAATTTAGGATTGCCGCAATCAAGACCCATGCCGACCATCGCCACGCATTGTCATGAGCTGCGCGTGCGTGACAAGAATAAGAACTGGCGCATCATTTACCGGACTGACGAGGATGCGATTGTCATCATCGAGGTCTTCAACAAGACTACGCGGACGACGCCCGATGAGGCGATAGCAAAGTGCCAGAGGCGTTTGCGATTGTATGACGGCAGATAGTGAGAGGAGCAAAGATGAAAAAAGCAAAACGCGAACGATTAGAGGCTTGCGGCTGGAAGGTCGGCACGGTTGCTGAATTCCTGAACCTGACCCCGGAAGAATCCGCCCTGATAGAAATTAAGATGGCTCTCTCGCGCCGCCTGCGTGAAAGAAGGGAAAAACGCATGACGCAAGCGCAGTTGGCCGAGAAAATTCAGTCGAGCCAGTCACGCGTAGCAAAGGCAGAGACCGGGCACAGCTCAGTTTCCTTAGAGTTGCTGGTGCGTGCGATGTTGGCAACCGGAGCAAGTCCTAAAGAGATCGGCCAAGCCATTGCCGGCAATCAGAAGTAGCGTCAATTTGTCGGAAAGCGATAAACGGCAAACGGCAGCCCTTACACAACGCGTTGTGTATTCACAAGCGGCCTCTTTGTGTAGTCTTTAGTTTCCCCCCTATAATTTCGATAAATGTTTGTATCTCGACATCAGCAGCAGAGTTTTTTACAGGGAGCGCGGTCTTCTCTCCACCGCAAGCTACAGGCGCTGGCGTGTGTGATGCTCTTCTCTTCGTTGGTTCTACTGCTCGCGGGCGGCGCGTGTGTTGCGCGGGCGTCTCAACCATGGTCTGCAAAATTGGACGGGAGAGTCCGTTTTTATCAAGCGACTGAATTGGGCGTGCTCCTCATCGGTACGGAGAAGTCGCTTTACGGCATAGAGGCCGAGACGGGCGAGGTGCTCTGGCGGCGCAAGGATGCGCGTCTGGAAGAAACGGATATAGCTCCTGTGCCGGGTACGGACATTCTGCTG
>JACMLC010000403.1 GCA_014379795.1 Pyrinomonadaceae bacterium | reverse complement strand
TGGCCTCAATCTGCGGCGCGACAAGCAGGAGCAATAGCAGTGCCGGAAAAATCAGCAGGCCGGATGTTTTAGGGGGGCTGCATCTCATTGCGATTTCCTCTTTGGTAATAAACTGCTGGGAACGGATTGTATCGCTTGGATGGCGCTTGTCTATACTTAGATGCATTGAGAATCGGAAGGTGATAGTCTATATTTTACCGAATCAAAATTAAGCGCGCGCGCCTTTGGATTCTCATGGTTGTCGGGCGCGACGGCTTTCAAGCGTGAGGTGATAAACCATTGAGCGAACAGCAAAACAAGTCCGATTTGTCGGCGGTCATCGCAGAAAATTTCGGAGCCAACGCCACTTACGTTGAGGGGCTGCTGAGCCGTTTTCGCAGCGACCCCGCGCTGGTTGACGAATCGTGGCGAGCCTATTTCGCAGAGCTGCTCGGCGAAGCTCCTGCCGCCGCTGCTCCCGCAACCGGCAACGGACAAGCCGCGACAGCATCTGCTTCATCAAGCGACGGCGCACCGGCGAAGGCAAGATCAACTGCTCCCGCGATTGCCGCGAGCGCGCCCGCGCCGCAACAACAGACGCCCGCGACCCCTCCCGCCGCGAAGCCTGCGCCCGCCGCTGCCGCGACAGAAGAAGCGTTGCCGATACGCGGCGCGGCGCTCAAGATTGTCGAGAACATGGAGACCAGTCTGACGGTTCCGACCGCGACCTCCAATCGCCAGCTTCCGGTCAAAGTGCTGGACGAGAATCGTCGTCTTATCAACAAGCATTTAAAAGACAATGGCAAAGGCAAAGCTTCTTACACGCACCTGATCGCTTGGGCATTAATCCGCGCGCTCGAAAAGTACCCGCAGCTTAACGACGGTTTTACAGAAGTTGACGGCACGCCCTCGCGCCTCAAACGCGCGAGCGTCAATCTGGGCGTTGCGATTGACATGGAGAAAAAAGACGGCACGCGCAGCCTGCTCGTGCCGAACATCAAAGGCGCAAACGAGATGCGTTTCTCTCAGTTTCTAGCGGCCTATGATGATGTGGTCAAGCGTGCGCGCGACGGCAAATTACAAATCCCGGACTTTCAAGGCACGACTATCTCTTTGACCAATCCGGGAACCATCGGCACTGTTTCTTCCACGCCGCGCCTGATGTCAGGGCAGAGCGTCATCATCGCGACCGGAGCGATTGAGTATCCGGCTGAGTATCAGGCGATGGCTCCAGAAGCCCTCTCGCAGCTCGGCATCAGCAAGACCATCAACATCAGCTCGACCTATGACCATCGCATCATACAGGGCGCGGAATCAGGAGCATTCCTTGCGCGCGTGCATGAACTATTGGTCGGCAAAGACAATTTTTACGATGACATCTTTGCCGATCTTGAGATTGCGTATCCGCCGATGCGTTGGGCGATTGACCGCAACCCGGCCTTGCTCGGCGGCGACCACATGCGCGAGCAGACTATCAAACAGGCGCGCGTGCTTGAATTGATTAATGCCTATCGCGTGCGCGGACATCTCATCGCCGACATAGACCCCTTGCACGCGATGCCGCTGCATCATCATCCGGAATTGGACATAGAGTCTTACGGATTGACCATCTGGGATTTGGATAGAGAGTTCATCACGGGCGGCCTCGGCGGAGTCGAGAATGCGACCCTGCGCGAAATCTTGGACATCCTGCGCCGCGCCTACTGCGGCAAGGTCGGCATAGAGTATCGCCACATCCAGAGCAAAGAACAGAAAGTCTGGATCCGCGAGCGCATAAGGCAAGAGCTGGTTGACCCCGCGCCGATTGACGCAGAGATAAAAAAACAAATCTTATGGAAGCTGATTTCGGCGGAACAGTTCGAGCGTTTCCTGCATACAAAATATTTGGGGCAGAAAAGATTTTCGCTCGAAGGCTGCGAGACGATTATCCCTACGCTTGACCAGCTTATCGAGCGCGGAGCGGAGCGCGGCGTCGAAGAGATCACGCTCGGCATGGCGCATCGCGGGCGTTTGAACGTGCTTGCCAATGTCGTCGGCCATTTCTGCGAGCGCATCTTTACGGCCTTTGAGGGAAGCGTGCATCCGAGCTTTCCCGCAGACGAAGGCGACGTGAAATATCATCAGGGCGCGGTCGGCGAGCGCGAGACCGCGCAGGGGCATAAAGTTCGCCTGACGGTCTCTCCGAATCCGAGCCATCTGGAATTTGTTGACCCTGTCGTCGAAGGCATGGTGCGCGCACGTCAGGACGCGATTGACAGGCCGCGCGAAGAAGTCATTGATCTGACTTTGCCTGTGCTCCTGCATGGCGACGCTGCGTTTGCGGGGCAGGGCATCGTGATGGAGACGCTGAATCTCGCAGACCTCAAAGGTTATTCGACGGGCGGCACGATTCACATCATCATCAACAATCAAATCGGCTTTACCACTTCGCCGGAAAAAGGACGCTCGACGATTTATTCGACCGACGTGGCGAAGATGACGCAGCTTCCGATTTTTCACATCAACGGCGACGACCCGGAAGCGGCTTTTCGCATGCTGCGCACCGCGCTCGATTACCGGCAGGACTTTAACAAGGACGTGGTCTTGGACATCGTCGGCTTTCGTCGTCTAGGGCACAACGAGGGCGACGAGCCGAGCTACACGCAGCCTTTGATGTATGCGCGCGTCAAAGCTCATCCGGGCGTGCGCTCCATCTATGCTCAAAAATTAATTCGGGAAGGCGTGATGACCGAAGCGGAAGTCGAGCAGATGATGGAAGAGCGCGTCAAGCGTTATGAGGACGCATGGCTGCGCGCCAAAAAAGTCGTTGGAGAGAAGACCCCCAAGAAAGAGCTGTCGCCGCCCGTGGTTGAAGAAGACGGATCAAATGTGCTGGAAACGGGGATTGATGCGGAGATGCTTCGACGCATCGGCCATCACATCGCGGTCGTGCCCGAAGGCTTTCACATTCATCCGAAAATGGTCGGGCAGCTCGCGCGCCGCGCCAAGATGAGTGAAGGCGAAGTCCCGATTGACTGGGCTTTCGCCGAAGCGGTCGCGTTCGGCTCGCTCGTGCTCGACGGCACGCGCGTGCGCCTGAGTGGCCAGGATTCGGGGCGAGGCACTTTCAGCCAGCGACATGCTGTGATGTATGACACGCAGACCGGCGAGGCGTGGACGCCGCTCTCCGAACTCAGAAACGAAGCTAACAAGCATGCTGTTTTCGAGGTCTTTGACAGCTCGCTTTCAGAGCAGGGCGTGATGGGATTCGAGTACGGTTATTCGGTCATCGCGCAGGACGCGCTCGTGCTCTGGGAAGCGCAGTTCGGAGATTTCGGTAACGGCGCGCAGGTCATCATAGACCAGTACATCGCCGCTTCCGAAGACAAGTGGAAACAGCATTCGCGTCTCGCACTGCTCTTGCCGCACGGCTACGAAGGACAGGGGCCTGAGCATTCGAGCGCGCGGCTTGAGCGTTACCTGCAACTCTGCGCGGAAAATAATTTGCAGGTCTGTTACCCGACCACTCCGGCGCAGTATTTCCACCTCCTGCGCAGGCAGATTAAGCAAGAGATGATGCGCCCGCTCATCGTCATGACGCCGAAAAGTTTGCTGCGTCTTCCGGCTGCGACTTCGACCGTCGAGCAGTTGACGGGCGGAGGCTTTCTGCCCGTCATAGACGACGGGGAAGTGGCGTCTAAAGACAAAGTGCGGCGCATCGTTTTGTGCAGCGGCAAGGTCTTTTACGACCTCAACGCGGCGCGCAAGAAATCCGGCGACGAGCATGTTGCTATTCTAAGGCTTGAGCAGTTTTATCCGTTCCCGGAAAAATCTTTGCGCGAAATCTTCGCCGGGTATCCGAACGCCTCGCAGCTTGTCTGGACGCAGGAGGAAGCCAAAAACATGGGCGGCTGGCATTTCGTCGAGCCGCGACTGTTCCATCTGCTCTCTGGCGCAGAGCGTCCATACTTTGTCGGGCGCACGGCTTCGGCCAGCCCCGCGACCGGCTCATACGCGGTTCACGAGCTGGAACAAAAACTCCTCGTCGAGCAATCGCTCACCGAAGACGACGCGGCGTTTATCTCAGATGCCAGCACCGCAAAGTTTGCGGGAAAGGCAGACTCTTAAAAAATAAGGATGAAGGATGAAGGATGAAGGATGAAGGAAATGCTATTGAGCCTTGAACGGCTCATCTTCAATAGCATGCCTCTCATCCTTCCGCCTTCCGCCTTCCGCCTTCATCCTTGCTCTACCCGCCCGCTACCGCAGGCGGTTCTGACACGAGCACGCTGCTGAAGATGAATCATGAAAT
>JACMLC010000402.1 GCA_014379795.1 Pyrinomonadaceae bacterium | reverse complement strand
TAATTCCCATTTTCAATAGCACCCCGATTGGTCATGACGACCCTGATTTCCTTGAGGCCCAGTGAGTAACGAAACTAACATCTAGCATCTAACATCTGACATCTGCTTTCTTCATCCTTCCGCCTTCATCCTTCTTGCTTTTCGCGCTCGCCTTCTTCCTTCATCTCGCGGCCTTCGTGCTCAAGCTGTTCGTCCTGTAATCCTTGTCCGACGCGCTCTTTGGCGCGGCCTTCGATGCGCTTCATCTCGGCTTCGACGCGTCCTTCGACTTCATCCATCGGCGCGGTCTCGCCCGTCTCTTCCAGCGTGACGAAATTCTCTTTTTTATGCTCCATAAAAACTCACCTCCCGGCACTCGTCTTGTAGTGTTGATTTATATGCAGTGATGGTCGCATCAAACAAGGCAGGCCGTCAAATTGTTGCCCGCCGCACACGCCTCAAGGGTTTCGAGCGTCAGAAACTATTTTGTGATAGCAAGCAACAGATTCGTGACGGGTTGCATCTATCACCTGTCCGAAGTTAAGCAGTTCAATTCATAGCCCCCTTCACATATTATCCGTCAATTAAATCTTCTGCGCCGAAGTGCCGCTTAAAGGTTGCTAAACCTTTTAACGTCGGGCTTTAAGCGTAGCGGATGCAAGAAGCTCTCAATCAATAAATCAAATTCATTAATGTTCAAAGACGTGCCGAAAGCGAGCCTCGCATGAGGCCGGGTTCCGCCTTTGCTCGAAACCCCCGCGTGACAGGATTCCAGTCTACAGTCATTAACCGTTTGACGCTGATTTCAAGGAGATAGATGAAAAGAAATTCAATAAAGCTTCGCCGCCCCGGTTTACTCTCAGCCAGTTTTTTAGTTTTCTCACTGATCGTTGTCGTAACTTTATTTTGGACCAGCAATAAAGCGTCGTCCGAGACGCGTTTGTTTCCCGCCTCAGACCAGTCTACGGATTTGAAAAAAGTCCCGCAGCTAATTCAAAACTCGAAAACCGCCGGAGCGGAATTTACCTCTCATCAACTGTTTCAAGCAGACATGTCGCGCGCAGCCAGCGACCCTGTGCTCAGCAGAGCCGTCACTGAAGGCACTGTGCTGAACCTGAACGAAGCGAATATTCAAACGCTTTTGAGTGAAGGCGCGCCTTTCCTGCGTCTGCCACTGCCGGACGGCAAAGGTGGAAATCTCGAATTGGAGCTGGTCAAAGTAAATATCTACGCGCCCGGCTTCAGCGTCAAAACAGCCACAGGCCAGACGGTTGAGGCGAACGGCGCAGCGCACTATCGCGGCATCATCAAGGGAGATCAAACCTCGCTCGCAGCCATCAGCGTTTTCGACAATGAAGTGATGGGCTTTTACAGCACAAAGGCCGAAGGCAACACCGTGCTGGGCAGAATTGGCGGAGATAACCCTGACAATAAACATATCCTGTATGCCGACAAAAATCTGAAAGCCAGCCCTGAGTGGGGTTGCGACACGGAAGACACGAAGGAAGTCCTGCCGACCGCCGCGCTGCGCGATCAGGAGCCACAGCAGCCGGATTCGCCGGAAGCAAATTGCATTCGCATCTATGTCGAAGCGGACTATGACCTGTTTCTGAATAAAGGCAGCGTCGCCAATGTCCAAAACTATTTGACAGGGATGTTCAATCAGTCCGCGACGATTTTCAGCAATGACGGCATTCCCGTTTCTCTCTCTGAGATTCTCGTCTGGGATGTGGCAAGCCCTTATACTTCGACTACCGCCAGCGGGCTTCTCAATCAATTTAAAGCGACCCGCACAAACTTTAACGGCGATCTGGCGCATCTGGTAGCAAAGCGTAGCGGCCTCGGCGGCGTGGCGTGGCGCGACGTGATGTGCTATAGAAGTTATTCCTACGCTTTCAGCTCCATCTATCCGAGCTACTCAAACGTCCCGACCTACTCTTGGACGGTTGATGTCTTTACGCACGAGACGGGTCACAACATCGCCTCACCCCACACGCACGCCTGCCAGTGGAACGGCAACGGCACGGCGATAGACGGTTGCTACACGACCGAAGGCGGTTGTCCGAGTCCTGAGATTCCCGCCGACGGCGGAACGATCATGAGCTATTGCCACCTCGAATCGGTCGGCAAAAACTTCACCAAAGGTTTTGGCATTCAGCCGCGCAACCTGATGCAGAACCGTTTCAACGCCGCGACCTGTTTGCAGAACTGCTCAAGCATTCCTGTGCAAAGACCTGATTTCGATTTTGACGGCGACGGCAAGAGCGACATTTCCGCTTTCCGCCCGTCGGATGGAGTGTGGCATCTGCTTCGTTCCGGCTCCGGTTACACAGGCACAGCCTTTGGCCTCTCGACAGACCTGCTGGCTCCGGCTGACTTTGACGGCGATGGCAAAGCAGACCTCGCTGTCTTTCGTCCCTCAAACGGCACTTGGTATCTGATGCGTTCGACTCTTGGCTTTACGGGCGTGCAGTTCGGCGCGAGCGGCGACTTGCCGGTGCCCGGAGATTTCGATGGTGACGACAAGGCTGACATCTCTGTCTTCAGACCGTCGAACGGCACCTGGTACAGGACGAACAGCAGCGATGGACTACTCGTGTCCATGCCGATGGGACAAAACGGCGACGTGCCGGTGATGGGAGACTTTGACGGCGACGGCAAAGCAGACCCGGCTGTGTTCCGCCCGTCAAACAACACCTGGTACATGATGCGTTCGATTCTTGGCTTTACGGGCGTGCAGTTCGGCGCGAGCGGAGACAGACCCGTGACCGGAGATTTTGACGGCGACCGCAAGACAGACTACGGCGTCTATCGCCCGTCAAACGGAGTCTGGTACGTGATGCGTTCTCAGCTTGGATTTATGGGCGCACAGTTCGGCGCGTTTGAGGACAGGCCGGTCGCAGCCGATTACGACGGCGACGGCAAAGCAGACCTCGCGGTGTTCCGCCCGTCGAACGGAACTTGGTACTTGCAGCGAACCACCGCCGGATTTACGGGACAGCAATTCGGCCTCGCAACCGATAGCGCCATCCCGGCGGCTTACGTGCCCTAAATAATTGAGCTTTGAAGTCTCAAGCCAGCCTTGCTCAAGGTCGGGCTTGACTGAATCAAATCCTGCGGCCAGCGCCGTCTCACAAGCGCGCTGGTCGCGGGATTAACTTTTTTTGCGTGAAGTGCTAGACTGCCCTCGCATTACTTGCGTCGGTACATCGCAACATAGCTTCTGACCAGAAATTCCCTCGCTTATGCGGGCGAGCAGCCAGATTGATCGAAAAGCTGCCTCGCGTCCGCCATCGAAGCTCTAGCTTCAAAGAGCAGGCCGGACAGCACGTTCCGGCAACTTTTATCCCGCGAAATTTCAAGTGGCAAGATCGTCTATAGAGTCTTCATCTGAGAGATAAACGGAACACAAATCCAAATCATGCTGCAAGACTATCCCCTCGTCCAGCAGTGTGTCCCCCAGCATTAGCCCCGCGCCAGCAAAACATATTTCTGGACGTGATTTGGATTGTGTTCTCCGGTAGTAAAACGGGAACGCTGGTTTTACAAAAGTTAGGAGATGAAAATGAGAAGAATTCCCCCTAAGTTCAAAAGATTGCAGCTGCTCAAGGGCAGCTTCTGGGTCTTGGCGCTGATTGCCTGCGTCGTCGTCATCTCAATGAGCCGCAGGGCTTCATTAGAGACGCGAACGCCGCACATGGAGCCAGCCCCATCATTATTGAAAGAAGTTCCCCGGTTGATCCAGGCTACAAAAGCCGCCGGAGCTGTCTTTAGCACGCATCAACTGTTTGATGCCTCCACCTCTCGCGCAGCGGACGACGCGTCCCTCCGCAAGGCTGTCAATGATGGAACAGTGCTCGATCTGAATCGCGAAAATATTCAGAGGATTTTGGCTACGGACATGCCGTTTCTGATCTTGCCTTTGCCGGATGGGAGAGGCGGCAATCTGGAATTGGAGCTGGTCAAGGTCAACATCTTCGCGCCCGGCTTTACGGTCAACGTGGCCTCGACGGGCGCAGTGGTCGAAGGCCATCTGGGCGCGCACTATCGCGGCATCGTCAAGGGCGACACCAACTCTTTAGCGGCCATCAGCGTCTTTGATAACGAAGTGATGGGTTTTTACAGCACGCGCGATGAAGGCAACACGGTGCTGGGACGCTTGCGCGGAGAGAATCCGACTGACCGCCACATTCTCTATAACGACAGAGATTTGAAAGGCACGCTGGAATTTACCTGCGCCACGGATGATTTGGAGCAAGCTAAGCTTCCCACTTCCGTCCTCCCAAAGCCGGTTGAAGATTCACCGGATGCCGTCTGCGTGCGGATGTACGTCGAAGCCGACTACAACATCTTCACGGATCGAGGCAGCATTGCCAACGTGAGAAACTTTCTGACGGGCGTGTTCAATCAATCGGCGACGCTTTACGCCAACGACACGATTCCGGTCGCTCTCTCGCAGCTTATCATCTGGGATGTGCCAAGCCCCTACGGGGGGGCCGGCTCCACACAGATGCTTAATGGCTTTATCGCCACCCGGACGGCCTTCAGAGGTGATACGGCTCATCTGGTCTCGTTTCGCAATGATGGCGGTTTGGCTTATGTCAACGTGCTGTGCAACCAATTCACCCCGCGCTATGGCTATAGCGGGCTTGACCCGGATTTTCTAAACGTGCCCACTTATTCATGGTCTGTGGAGGTCTTTACACACGAAGCGGGACATAATCTGGGATCGCCGCACACGCATGCCTGCGCGTGGAATGGCAATAACACGGCGATTGACGGTTGTTCTGCGGTGGAGGGGATGTGCCCGACTCCGGCAAACCCTGTGAGCGGCGGGACGATCATGAGCTATTGCCATCTGCAGGCTGGCGTCGGCATCAACTTCACACACGGTTTCGGCCCACAGCCGAAAGCGCTGATTCTCCAACGCTTCAACGCTGCGGCCTGTCTGACCGATTGCGCCAATCCGCTCACGCCGCTCAAACGCGCCTTCGACTTTGATGGCGATGGTTTCGCAGACCTCTCCGTCTTTCGTCCCAATGATGGCGTCTGGCACCTCTTGCGCTCAGGCGCGGGCTACACGGGGATCGCCTTTGGTCTCGGTACGGACGCTATTGCGCCAGCCGATTATGACGGTGACAATCGCACAGACCTCGGCGTCTTTCGCAACGGCACATGGTATCTACAACGCTCCAGCACAGGCTTCAAAGGCGTGGCCTTTGGCGCCGCCGGTGATCTGCCCATGCCGGGAGATTTCGACGGCGACGGCCTCGCGGACATCTCCGTCTTTCGTCCATCAACCGGGACATGGTACAGGCTCGATAGCGGCACCGGACAGTTCGCCGCCACAGCCTTCGGGCTGAACGGAGATATTCCTGTGATGGGAGACTTCGATGGCGATGGCCGCGCGGACATCTCCGTCTTCCGTCCATCAAACGGGACATGGTACTTGCTGCGTTCGACTCTTGGCTTTACGGGCGTGCAGTTCGGCGCGAGCGGAGACAAACCCGTCACCGGAGACTATGACGGAGACGGTCGCACGGACATCGCCGTCTATCGTCCGTCAAACGGGACATGGTATCTGCTGCGTTCGACGCAAGGCTTTACAGGAGTCCAGTTCGGAGTTTCGACCGATACTCCTGTGCCAGCCGATTATGACAACGATGGACGAACGGATGTGGCTGTGTATCGTTCAGCAGCAGGCACTTGGTACTTGCTGCGCTCGACAGCGGGATTTACCGGAATCCAGTTCGGCACGGCAACTGACCGTGCCGTCCCGGCGGCGTATATCCCCTAACTTGAGCGTTGACGCTTAGAGAAAGCCTTGCTTGCAGCAAGGCTTTCTAAAATCAAATCCGGCGGCAAGCTTTCTGAGAAGTTAAGCTGTCCGCCGGATTTAACTGTTTCATGTGAAGGATGCTAAACTACTCTCCAAAGCAACAGGGCATCAACAACGTCTTGCAAATGACTATGCGGCTTCTGACCAAACTTTTCTGTCTGCTTCTCTTCATCACGCTCGCGGCGAGCGGGTGGGGCAGTGTGCTGGCGGCTGCATTCTGCCCGCATGCGCAGAAGAGCGGCGAAGCGCAGACCCTTAACGGCTACACAGCCGAATCAACGCTTAACTTTCTGGACAAAAATTACGTCTACACGCGGCTTGAGCTGGTGGATAAGAACAGTCTCTTGAGCCATGACGAAGTGCACGATTTAGGCTTTACGACAGAGCATCCGTTGTTTCGCATCGGAGCCTATACTTTCGGCTACGCGCGTGATGTCTGGAACAACAACAGATTCAACGTCGCGCTCGGATCGGACTTCACTTTTTATTCAAAGCCGGATGTGCTCGATGCTGTCTACGGCTTCAACCCGACCTCGTATCACTTCTTTATCCGCATCCGCCCGGGCCGGATGAGCCACAGCGGCGGCGGGCACACACATTAAGAAGGCAAAAGGTAAAGGAAGAAAGGGTGTAGGGGATAGGGTGTAGGGTGTAGTTAAAGCGTGATTGCTTTTCTACACCCTACACCCTTCCCCCTACACCCTCGCTCTTAAGTGGTGATAGTTCTGGCAAGATGCAATACGTGCTACAATCACTCGCAGCAACCCCCTTTCGGTAAAATTGAATGAACGAATGTTCTCCCTCGTCTGACAGGTTCGTTTACGCAAAATTATGTTCGGCAGTTACATCGGTTGAGGAGGAGAAGCATGAAGCAGTTGATTGAACGAAGCGCACTCTACGCGTTTGGTCTGTTGGTCGCGCTGTGCCTGACCGCTACGGTCACACCGGCGCAGAAGGTTAATAAGAGGACGAAGGACGCGACGCGCCATTCGAATGCTGCGGCCAAAGTCTTTAATGAGATTATGGGTGTGAGGGACAAAGCGATTCCCAAAGAACTGCTGGATAAGGCTGAAGCTATCGCGGTCTTTCCCGGCGTCGTCAAGGCTGCCTTTATCATCGGCGGTCGCGGCGGGCAGGGCGTCATCAGCCGCCGCACACCGAACGGCTGGGATGCGCCTGCGTTCTTTAATCTCGGCGGCGGCAGCTTCGGCGCGCAGATCGGCGCGCAGAAGACGGATTATGTGCTGCTGATTATGAACGAAGAGGGCTTGAAAGGATTACTGGAAGACAAGTTCGAGATGGGCGGCGAAGCGAGCATCGCCGCCGGCCCGGTCGGGCGCACGGCTGCGGCTTCGACTAACGCGACGCTGGACGCGGGCATCCTGACATACTCGCGCACCAAGGGTGCCTTTATCGGAGCTTCGCTACAGGGCGCGGTCATCAGTCCCGATAACGATCTCAACGAAGCCATCTACGACGGCAAGAAGGCCAGCGATGTCCTGGGCAGCGGCAGCGGCATGCTGTTAAAGAACATGCCGGCAAGCGTGCGTATCTTCCCGCAAACGCTCGCACGCTATTCGAGCCGACGCTCGAAATAAAAGTTGGCAGTGTGCAGTTGGCAGTAAAAGCAAAGGATGAACGCCAGCTTACATTTCTTTCTTTTCTGCCAACTGCCAACCGCCAACTGCACACTGCCAACTGCTTTTCCCTTGACGCTTCTCCGCGCGCGCCATTAGAATCCAAAACGCATCCGACAAGTCGAGAGGAACGCGCCGAGACCTCATTCAAAGCTTCGTTCTAAAGAATTGGAGAACGACAAAATGCTGCCACGCACGCAACGCCAGAAAGAGATTCTGGAATACATCACGAGCTTTATCGAGCGTCACGGCTACGAGCCTTCTTACGCGCAGATCGCGCGCCACTTCAACGTCAAATCCAAAGCGACCATCGCCAAGCACATCGCCGCTTTAGAGAAGCGCGGCCTGCTCTCGCGTCATCACTCTGACGGAGCTTTTGGCCTCGATGTCAAAGTCGAAGAGATTCCCTCCGATGCCATCTGCGAAGTCCGCCTGCTCGGGCGCATCGCTGCGGGCGCGCCGATTGATGCGGTCGAAGATGCAGAGCCGATTTGCGTGCCGCGCTTTATGCTCGGGCGCGTGCGGCCTGAGCGCGTCTATGCGCTGCGCGTCGAAGGCGATTCGATGATTGACGAGCATATCTGCGACGGCGACATCGCGCTCATCGAAAATCGCACCGAAGCGCGCGACGGCGAAATCGTCGTCGCCCTCGTAGACGGCACACGCGCCACCCTCAAACGTCTTTTCAGATTCGGCTCGACGGTCGAGCTGCGCCCCGCCAACTCGCAACTCGCGCCGATGCGCCTGCCAGCCTCGCAGGTCTCCGTGCAAGGCATCTTTCGCGGCCTCCTACGTCCGACAGCTTAAGAGCAGTGATGAGTGATGAGTGACGAGTGATGAGAGAAATGCTATTTCTCATCACTTTGTCATGAGCAGTATCAAGTAGAAGAGACGCCCTTTGCGGTCTTTGCGCGGTTTTACCTTTGCGGTCTTTGCGTTAAGAAAGCATTTAACCGCAAAGGCCGCAAAGAGTTTTCGCAAAGCTCGCAAAGACATAGCTCTTTACTTTCGTTTCTATGTTTCATTCACATGAGTAATATTAACGAACGCCTCAATCCCGCATCTGTACTGCTTTACGTTCCGCTTCAATCGTTACCCCTCGATTTTCACTGAAGAACTTAGCCCCTTGCGACTGGCACATCGGTTGCCAAAATCACACTGATAAAGCTTCTACAAGCACGAGACATTTTCAATAGCATGCCTCTCATCTTTCATTAAAGGATAAGAAGCGAAGGAGATTTGGTTATGACCGCAAAAGTGGAAAAGACGAAAGTCGCCATCCTCGTCGAGAATCATTTTGAAGATTCCGAATTTCAGATTCCGTACAACGCCTTGCAGAAGGCCGGAGCGGAAGTCACAGCGCTCGGCTCGCGCGTCAATGAAAAATACGCGGGCAAGCAGGGCAAGGTCACTATCCAGCCGGACGGGACGACGACGGAGATGCGCGCGGCGGATTTCGATGCCGTCATCATTCCCGGCGGCATGGCTCCGGACACGATGCGTACCAACATGAAGACCGTGCGCTTTGTCTCGGACGCGGTCGAGCAGGGCAAGCTGGTCGCGGCTATTTGCCACGGCCCGCAGGTTTTAATCGAAGGCGACCTCTTAAAGGGCAAACGCGCGACGGGCTTTCGCGCCATCCGCAAGGACATGCAGAACGCCGGTGCGAATTATCAGGACGCGCCGCTCGTCGTAGACGGCCAACTCATCACCTCGCGCCAGCCGGGCGATCTGGCAATCTTTACGGCGGCAATCCTGCGCCGTCTGGGCCTGTCAATCAAAGACACCACGCTGCCCGACGAAAACGACTTGAGCGCGGATTGGTGGGTGCTGGCAGAAGCTTGGGGCGGCTCCACCAAAGCTGAAATCGTTGATGCCATCAACACAGCGATACGCGGCGAGCAGTATGCCTTAAGAGCTTTCGAGCATTACGCCGAAAAAGTTACCGACACGGAACTGGGCGCTGCCTTTAACGACATACGCGCGACCAAACAGCAGCACATCAGCCGTCTAGAGGCAAGACTCTCCGCTCTCGGCGGGCAAAAGACCTTACAGTCCGAAGGCAGCGGCGCATGGGCGACGCTCAAAAGCTGGCTCCAATCAAGCGATGATGCGAGCGTCATGCGACGCGCTCTCGGCGACTTGCAAACAGGCGTCGTTGACACATACAACCTGCGCAACTCGCTGACAGACCCTGTGACCGTGGGCATCTTTGACGAGATGGAAGTCACGCTCGCCGAACAGGAGCAGCGCATCGCAGACCTCTATCACGCGCGCACAGTCAAGGAGCAAGCCAAAGCCGCCACCCCGACGACCGGCGCCGGCGTCAGCGCGTAAAATGTTTTGCTAAGCACACGCACAAAAAGAAAAACGGGCGACCTCGCTTCCGGTTGCCCGTTGATTCTTTATGTGCTATTGACCTGATAACAAAGGATTGCGATTTATGGTTTCTACTAAGTGATGGAAATATGTAGGAGATGGAAAGATGATTAATTCTGAATCCTCACCCGAAACTGGCGTGCTGAAGCAATGCTATCGTTGTAAAGCTTTCAAAGATACGAATGAGTTCCATAAATACTCACGCAACCGTGATGGACTCCAGCCATATTGCCGTCCGTGCAAAAGAGCTATTGACAATAAACATTACAAAAAGTATCCACGTCGAAATTATGAACGCAATAAAGCGAATGCGCGAAGAAATAGGATATGGCTTCACGAGTTCCTCAAAACAAGACAATG
>JACMLC010000401.1 GCA_014379795.1 Pyrinomonadaceae bacterium | reverse complement strand
TTGCCTCTACACCATAGCCGACTTCATTCAAGCTATGCAGAGCCTTAATGGATTTCTCAAAAACCCCTTGCCCGCGCTGCGCGTCCGTCTGCTGCTCTAGGAAATACGGAAGCGAAGAGACGACTTCGACCGCATGCTCGCGGAAAAATTCCGGCAAGTCTTCCTGTCCCGGCTCGAACATGACGGACAAATTGTGACGTACCATGACGTGCGCGCCGAGGAGGCGTGCGGCTGCGACTAAATACCTGAACGAAGGATTCAGTTCCGGCGCGCCGCCCGTGATGTCCAAGGTGGGAAAGCGAAACTTGCGCACGGCTTCGATAACCTGTTCTGCCGTTTCGCGCGTCATGATCTCCGTGCGTTTTGGCCCGGCGTCAACGTGGCAATGCTTGCACGCCTGATTGCAGAGCTTGCCGACGTTGACCTGCAAAGTCCCGACCCGCCCAGCGCGCAAATCTATTTTGTGCGCCGCCAGCTTTTCGTCAAAATCGAAACCTGAGAGCGGCGCTGGTTGGTCTTGAATGACAGGAAGCGTTTGCGGCATCACATCGAAACCTTATTGACGGAATTGTGCGCCTGAATCCCGTGAATCAGAGCCGCGCCGCCCCGCAACGCAGAAGCCATGTGAACGGCTTCGGTCATCTGCTCCATATTCGACCCGGATTCCAGACACGCTTGCGAATAGGCGTCTATGCAATAAGGACATTGCAAAGCATGTGCGACCGCGAGGCCAATCAGAGCCTTCTCGCGCCGCGACAGCGCGCCGTCTTCCTGACACGCCTGATACCAAGCCATGAATTTCTCAAACAGGTCTGGACGATGTTTGCCGATCTCAGAGAAACGCCCTAGGTCTTCTTCTTCATAATAGGCCATCTTGAAAAACTCCCGTTAAAGAAAAGTAAGGAATGAAAAGCAAGGATGAAGGATGAAGGATGAAGGCGGAAGAAAGCAAGGCGTGCTATTCAACCGTGAGCCGTTCATCTTAAATAGCATGCTTTTCATCCTTCATCCTTCCGCCTTCATCCTTGCCTTTCGTACATGCGTGCGAGCCTGCGCGGATGTACGCCGAGCCAGTAGAGCGTCTGCAAAAATGACCAGCGCGCAAAGGTGAGCGCGAAGCTGCGGCCTTCAAATCGCCGTGAAGAAGTGATAACGGTTGCGTGCAGATGAGCCATGCGCCCGATGCGCTTTAAGCCGCGCACCAAATCCAAATCTTCAAAGATGGGAAAGGCTTTAAATCCGCCCGCGCGCACGTAAGCCTCGCGGCGCGCAAAGATGCCCGAATCGCCGTAGCGCAATCCGAGCTTTCGCAGTTGCGGATAGAGCCATGTCAGAAACCGCGCGGCGCGGCTCTCCCCATCAAATCGCACGCTGAAGTTGCCGCCGACCGTTTTTGCATCGCTCAATGCTTCAGAGATTCTTTCAGCCGTCTCGACTGGCGGAATCGTATCTGCGTGCAGGAACAGAAAAACTTCGCCGCGCGCGGCGCAGGCTCCAGCGTGCAATTGCTGCCCGCGCCCGCGCTCTGCGTTGATAACGCGCACGCCGCGCCCGTGCAGGATTGAGAGCGTGTGATCGCTGCTGCCGCCGTCAACGACGATCAGCTCAAACGCGCCTTGAATCTTTTGCACAGCATCAAGCGTCGCGGCTATCGAATGCGCTTCGTTGAGGGTCGGAATAATGATGGAAAGCGCCGGAGGGCGTCCGGCTTCTCTCTCTTCGCTCATATCAAGGCAACAAATTACCTCGCGCGACGGGCAATGACTCGCGCGCGGGCTGGCCGTCTCCCGGCAAATTCCAAGTTGGTCGTTGCGCCGCGAACGGCATCTTTAAAATCTCTAACAGCGCTATCTCTTCCGGCTCGCGGTAAGCTGGCACGCCGATCTGTATCTCTTCCTGCGGGACGTTGAGCCGCAGCGTTCCGTGCAGCCAGTCCCACAACGTCAAACCGCTAGACCAGTTCGAGTCCGTCTCAGCGCGAATGATGGAATGATGTATGCCGTGCATGCGCGGCGTGACGATGAGGCGATTCAGCTTGCGCTCAAGCTCAAGCGGCAAGTGGACGTTCGAGTGATGAAACAGAATCGAGAGGAAAAGAAAAGTCTGCCACACAGAGAGCGAGAGCGGCGAGACGCCAATCAGTGTGATCTGCGCCGCGCGCCACGCGGTCGAGATTGACAGCTCGCCAAAGTGAAAGCGCAAAGCGGTCGAAGCGTCTAAATCCAAATCAACATGATGCGCGATGTGAAAACGCCACAGAAAAGGCGCGCGATGCGTCAGCACATGCCACAGGTACAAGGTGTAATCCAACAGGACGACAGCCAGCATCACCTCCATCCACTGCGGCAGACGCAGGCGTTTGAGCAATCCCCACCCGCGCCGCTCTACCAGATTTGTGAGCGGCTGGATGACCGGACGCTCTACAAGCTGAAGCGAGAGTGCAGCAACGCCTGCCACCGCCAGATTACGCGCGTTGCGCTTCAGCTTCGGCTCGACGCTCCGGCGCAAAGGGCTGCGACGCTCCAAGAACCACAGCAAGCCGAACGCGCCTGCGACGAGCGACGCGCCGAGCCAGTTTGGAAGCTTTCGTTCTTTCATCACAAATAAATTTCCCGCCAGCCGCCCCTGAGAATCTTTTGCAATAACTTTCCTTCAGAATGGTCACACTTTTCCGGATTGGAAGTAAAGACTGTATGAAGCCTAACGACGAAAACGGCAA
>JACMLC010000400.1 GCA_014379795.1 Pyrinomonadaceae bacterium | reverse complement strand
TTCGACCAAATCCGAATTGAGATAAGGCTTCTCTTGACGCCCGAAGACGGTCACGTCCAGACCGCGCAGGCGCAGGACGAGCGCGGCGAGAATGCCTATGGTTCCCGCTCCAAGCACAGCCGCCTTGCGCGGATGCCACACACGCAGGCGACGCTGAATCTCAAAGGCTTGCGTGATTCCTTTTTCGGAGATGCTCAAAGGCTCAAGCAGGACGCCGACATGTTTTAAGCCCTCCGGAATTTTGACGATGAAGTCCGCGCTGTCAACAAAGTACTCCGCCAAAAATCCGTGCAGCAGGTTGATGCCGCGCTCGTAATAAACATCATCGGTCGTCATGTCGTTCGTGCCGATCAGGTCATAGATGCTCTTGCCCGGACGCCGCACGGTGGCGACCACATAATCGCCCGGCTTGAATTCCGTCACGCTTTCTCCGACCGCTTCGACGCGCCCGAAGCTCTCGTGGCCGATGACTAAAAAGTCATAGCCTTCGGGCGCGGCTCCATATTCCGCCGCGTTAATCTCTTTGTCGGTTCCATCCACGCCGACTTGCAGGACACGCACCAGCACGCCGCGCCCGTCCGGCACGTCTTCAACCTTTGGCGCAGGCATTTCCGCCAGATGTACGCTGTCCGGTTTTCCCGGTATGACTGCGATAGCTTTCATGCTTTCCTCTTTTCAATAAGTAAGACAATTCAAACAAGATAAAAAGCGAGGATGAAGGGCATGCTATTGAAGATGAGCGACTCAAGCTTGAATAGCATGCCTTTCATCCTTCATCCTTCCGCCTTCATCCTTGCTTTTACTCGCCGCTTTGTTGCAGGAGCTTGGCGACCAAGCCCGTCCAGCCCGTCTGGTGGCTGGCTCCGAGGCCGCTGCCGTTGTCGCCGTGAAAGTATTCGTGAAAGAGCAGGTAATCGCGCCAGTGCGCGTCCCTTTGAAATTTTTCGAGGTCGCCGTAAAAAGGTCTCCGCTCATTCGCATCGCGCAGAAAGATATGCGAGAGACGGCGCGACAGTTCCGCAGAGACTTCCCACAAGTTCATCATCTGCCCTGAGCCGGTCGGGCACTCGACTTTGAAATCATCGCCGAGGTAGTGATGAAACTTTTGCAGCGACTCTATCAACAGATAGTTGACGGGAAACCAGATGGGGCCGCGCCAGTTCGAGTTGCCGCCGAAGATTCCCGTGCCGGACTCGGCAGGCTCGTAATCCACGCGATGCTCTATGCCGTTGACCTGCAAAATGTACGGAACGTCCTGATGAAAACGCGACAACGCGCGGATGCCGTAGGGCGAGAGAAATTCATTTTCATCGAGCATCAGTTTAAGCACGCGGCGCAGGCGATCCTGCGTCACCACAGAGAGCAGCCGCCGCTCTTTCCTGCCGGGAACATGCATGCAGGCGACGTTGCCCGTCAAATCCGGGCGATTGTCTACGAACCATTCCAGCCGCCGCTTAAATCCGGGCAAGCGGTCAAGCAAATCCGGCTCTAAAGTCTCGACCGCGAAGAGCGGAATCAGCCCGACCATCGAGCGCACCTTAATCGGGAAATGATTTCCGTCGGGCAGGTGCAGCACGTCGTAATAAAATCCGTCCTCTTCATTCCACAACTCTATGTTTTCGTCGGCGAATCGGTTCATCGCGTCGGCGATGTGTATGAAGTGCTCCCAGAACTTGCTCGCGACATCCTCATACGCCTTGTCTTCCTTTGCCAGCTCCATCGCTATCGCCAAGAGGTTCAGGCTGTACATAGCCATCCAGCTCGTGCCGTCCGATTGTTCTATGTGGCCGCCGGTCGGCAGGGTCTTGCTGCGGTCAAAGACGCCTATGTTGTCGAGGCCGAGAAAGCCGCCCTGAAAAATATTGTTGCCTTCAGGGTCTTTGCGATTGACCCACCATGTGAAATTGAGTAGGAGCTTATGAAAAACTTTTTCCAGAAATTCGCGGTCGCCTGTGCCTCTGCGCTTCTCTTCGATTTTATAAACGCGCCACGCAGCCCACGCGTGCACCGGAGGATTGACATCGCCGAACGCCCATTCATAAGCGGGCAGTTGCCCGTTCGGGTGCATGTACCACTCGCGCAGCATCAGCAGCAGTTGCTCTTTGGCAAACTCCGAATCCACGAGCGCGAGCGGCAAGCAGTGAAAAGCCAAATCCCATGCGGCATACCACGGATATTCCCACTTGTCCGGCATCGAAATCACGTCCGCGTTGTACAGGTGCGGCCACTCGTGATTGCGCCCCTTCTTTCGCTCAAGCGGCGGGCGTGGCTGTGCCGGATCGCCTTCAACCCATTCTTTGACAACGTAATGATAGAACTGTTTCGACCAGAGCAAGCCCGCTAAGGATTGCCGCATCACATTGCGCGCATCCTCCGAAAGTTTTTCGGGAATGACTGTTTGATAAAACTCATCCGCTTCGCTGAGACGGTTGGCAAAGATGCTATCGAAATCTTTTGTGAACTCTTGAGTCCCCGCGCTTGATAAAGATTGATCCGTAAAGCGCAAACGCACGATCTTCGTTTCGCCCGGATCAACCGAGAGAGAATAATGCGCGGCGGCTTTCGTTCCCCGCTGTTCAGGGTTAATAGCATCCTTCGCATCATGCACGATGTAATCGTTGATGCCGTCTTTACTGTAAATCGCGCCGCCCGTTGCTCCATAAAGCCTGCGCGTGTTCGTGTCGTTTTCAGTAAACAGCAATTCCGGCACGCCCTCGCAATGCAGCCAACGCCCTCCGTAATAATCATCCTTCAGCTCGATGACTGCCCCTGAATCTTCGGCTCTGCGCAGACTTGGACGTTTCTCTCGCGCATCCCAAGACCATGTATTGCGAAACCAGATGGTCGGCAGCAGGCGCAGCGGCGCAGGCTGTGCCCCGCGATTCGTGACGCTGATGCGAACTAGAATATCCTCCGCGCTCGCCTTCGCGTATTCGACCAGCACATCGAAATATCTGTCTTCATCAAAAATGCCAGTGTCAATCAACTCGTACTCGCTCTTGCTTCGACCACGCGCGCGGTTCTCATCAAGGAGCTGCTGGTATGGAAAAGCCGCGTGCGGATACTTGTACAAAAACTTCATGTACGAATGCGTCGGCGTCGAATCAAGATAGAAATAATTCTACTTGTCATCTTCGGCATGGTTGGCTTCCGGCCCGGTCAAGCCAAACAATCGTTCCTTAAGAATCGCATCCTGCCCATTCCAAAGCGCAAGCGCAAAGCACAGCCGTTGCTGATCATCCGACACGCCCGCCAGCCCGTCCTCATTCCAGCGGTACGCACGTGAACGGGCATGATCGTGCGGGAAATA
>JACMLC010000040.1 GCA_014379795.1 Pyrinomonadaceae bacterium | reverse complement strand
ACCAACAGCATGTCTCTTATCACTTATCACGCATCACTTATCACTGTCCTTTCAAATCCAGCCAAACAGCGCCAGCGTCGCCGACAGGATAATATTCAGGATGGCGACGGGCAGCAGAAACTTCCAGCCGAAATCCATCAACTGGTCAAAGCGAAAGCGCGGCAACGTCCCGCGAATCCAGATATACAAAAACAGAAAAAAGATAACCTTGCCGAGAAAATAGAAAGGGCCGAGCCACGGCAGGCTACTCACAAAGGGGCCGTTCCACCCGCCTAAAAACAGCGTCGTCGCCAGCATGGAAACCGTGAACATGTTGACGTACTCGGCCATAAAAAAGAGCGCGAACTTGAGCGCGCTGTATTCTGTATGAAACCCTGCCACCAACTCTGTCTCTGCTTCCGGCAGATCGAAGGGGACGCGATTGGTTTCGGCAATCGCTGAAATCAGGTAAATGATAAAACCCAGAGGCTGGAAAATGATGTTCCACTTCATACCGTACCAGCCCGTTTGCTGCTCGACGATGCTTGCCAGATCGAGTGTCCCGCTCATCAAAATCACACCGACCAGCGACAGCCCCAGCGACAATTCATAAGAGATAAGCTGTGCCGAGGCGCGAAGCCCGCCCATCAAACTGTACTTATTATTTGAAGACCATCCGGCGAGCGCGATGCCGTACACGCCGACCGAAGTGATGCCCAGCACGTAGAGCAAACCGACATCAAAACGCGCGATAGTGAGCGGGATTTCTCCTATCCACGGAAGCGTGACGGTTGGCCCGAACGGATAAACGATAATCGGCATCAAGGCCGCCGTAATCGCAATGATGGGCGCGAGAAAGTAAACGAACTTGGTTGATTTGTCAGGAACGATCTCTTCTTTAAGGATAAACTTTAAAAGGTCTGCGAACGGCTGAAGGATGCCGCCGTAGCCGACTCGGTTCGGCCCCAAACGTCCCTGAATCAATGCCAGCACACGCCGCTCTGCCAGCACCGTATAGGCAACGATCATCAGCACCACAGTAAACGCAACCGTGATTGCCGTAAATCCCAGAACGATACTTAAAACAGAATTCCAGTCCATGATTAGATTTTAGATTTGCGATTTGCGATTTGCGATTGGATAAGGATAAGAAATTAATTTTTAGTTCTTTAGTCCGCTTCCAATCGCAAATCGCAAATCTAAAATCGCAAATACCTTCAGTCTCCACTCATCGCGGCCTCTTCGCGCCGCAGGCTTGCATCCACAGTTATCTGGTAGAGCGGCGAAACGAAAACGGACGGAGGCTCAGGATTGCCCGCTTCGAGCAGATGAAACTGCGGGACTTTGCCCGTCAGCGTTCCGGTCTTAAAAAGCTCGTGCCCGACGGGAGGCGTCTCCGTCAATTTCTCTGTCGTCTCGCTCAAGCCTTCGACGCCGAGTCGCACGCCCTCTAACTCTTTTGCCAAATCGCGTTTCGGTGCAATCGCATGTTTGGCTTGTACGGGCTGCGTCTCGTCTTTCAAGAGCGGGTAACGCATGCCGTTGTATGCCGCGACATTTTCGGCCAGCTCCTTAAAGACTGCTGTGGCGGACATCTGGAAATCAAAGTCCACGCCCAGAGCCTTTGCCAGCAGCGACGTAATCATCCAATCCGGTCTTGATTGGTGTACGGGCGGGATGCTCTGGCGCACGCGCTGCACAAAGCCGTCGTTGTTTGTAAACGTCCCATCAACCTCGGCGAAAGATGCGGCGGGCAAGACTACATCCGCGTGCGCGGTCGTGTCCGTCTCGAACAACTCCTGCACGACGAGGAAGTCGAGTTTCGAGAGCGCGTCTTCCTGTCCTTTCAAGTGCGAGGGGAGAAAACTGCCCGCGATGTACAACGCGCGTAAATCGCCGCCAGCAGCTTGCAACATTTGGGAAGCGCTCATGTCCCCGTTCATCAAGCCGATGTCATGCACGCCGAAACTGTTGTTATAGAGCGGCAAGGGATGCAAGAGCACGCGCCTGTCTTCCGCGCCGAGCGTATAGGGAAGCTGCGCAACAATGCTTTGTGCGGCCTCGCTTAACTCAGAGCCGAACATGATGACCACGTCGCCCTGCGCGTCATTGATAGTCTGGCGCAACGAATCAAGCTCTTTCGTTTCGACACCCAACTTGCACGCGACAAGCTCATTGCTTTCTGCATCTGCGAGCGCAAGCACGGCTGCATCTTCCGCTCCGGGTCGAATGTGCAGGAACTGCGCCGCCTGTTGCTTCAGGCGAATGGGAACGCTGTTGACCAGAATGAGTTTCGCGCCGCCATTCCGCACGGCCTGCCGAATCTGCCTGCCGGTCAAGGGCTGCAACTCTTCCGGCTCGCCGCCGATGAGCAGGATTGTTTTCGCATGGCGTATGTCACGATGCGTAGCGAGAGGCGCGCCCAAATCCTTGAAAAAGTTTTTGAGGGAAAACGCATCAGTCGCGGTGTACTTGTCGGTCCCGACCACTTCGCGCGCAAATTTCAGGAGCGCGTAGTTGGCTTCATTCGTCAATCGCGGGCTGCCGACAACGCCGATTGATTGCGCGCCGTGCGCTTCATCAACCTTCAGCAATCCTTCGGCAGTAAAGCGTATGGCCTCATCCCAAGTCGCGGGAATCAGCTTGCCGCCCTTCTTGTAACGAATCAAAGGGGTTCGCAATCTCTCTTCGTGGTTGACGAAGGGATGGCCGAAGCGTCCCTTGATGCACAAAAATTCGCCGTTAAGCCCGTTGACGTAGCGGTCGCGCGCCACGACGCGCATCAGCACGCCTGAGCGCGAGCCGAGAGACATCTGGCAACCGTCCGAACAGAAGGAGCAGGTCGAGACGGTCTGCGCCAACTCCCACGGGCGCGACTGGTGGCGATAGGTCGCGTCGAGCAGCGTTCCGGTCGGGCACACTTCTATGCAGTTTCCGCACTGCGAGCAATTCAGCCAGCCGCCGTAAGTTCCTATGACAGTGTTCGCGCCGCGCCCGCCCGCTTCAATCGCATCCTCGCCCATCCACTCATCGCAGACGCGCGTGCAACGCTTGCAGAGAATGCAACGCTGCGGGTCATTGGCGACCATCGGCGAGAGATATTTTTCAGGCATGGCGTTCTTCTTCTCCTGAAATCTCTCTTCCAGACCGCCCCAGTCAAAGGCCATCTCCTGCAACTCGCACTCTCCGCCGCGATCACACACGGGGCAATCGAGCGGATGATTCGCCAGCAGGAATTCGACCATCGCGCGCTGGGCTTTTTCTATCTCGTCGCTCTGCGTCGTCACAGCCATGCCGTCAGTGCAGTTGATAGTGCAGGAGGTTTGCAGCTTCGGCATCTTCTCGATCCGCACAAGGCACATGCGGCACGAAGCCTGTAACGCAAGGTCTGCGTAATAACAGAACGAAGGAATCGAAAAGCCATTTTCGCGGCACACGTCAATCAGCCGCGCGCCCTTCGCTACCTGAAAATCCTGACCGTCAATCGTAACTTTGATAAGTTCTTGAGACATTTTGTTTATTTTAGATTTTGGATTTTGGATTTTGGATTAACGAACTGATTGAGTGAACAGGACAACCTGTCTTTCAATCCAAAATCCAAAATCTAAAATCCAAAATTCTCAGACCGTCACCATCTCTGACTGCGCAAGCGGCATTAAATGCTTTCTAAAATCTTCCGGAAACTTTTTGATCGCAGACTGAATCGGCCACGCGGCGGCGTCTCCAAGCGGGCAAAAAGATTTGCCTTCGATGTTGTCGCACAAGTCAAGAATTAATTGTGCGTCTTCCGGCCTGCCTTCACCGCGCGCGATGCGTTTGAAAATCTTGACCAGCCAATCCGTCCCTTCGCGGCAAGGCGTGCACCAGCCGCACGATTCATGTTTGTAAAATTCGATTAGATTTTTGGTTGACTCGAAAATATCAACCGTGTCGTCCATCACCATAAAACCGCCTGAGCCGACCATCGAACCGGCAGCGACAAGTCCCTCGTAATCCATCTTGACGTTTTTGCCGATGATGTCTGCGGCGGGCACGATGTAAACGCTTGAGCCACCGGGGATGACTGCTTTGAGCTTTCTGCCGCCGGGGATACCGCCGCAATCCTCCATGATGAACTTT
>JACMLC010000399.1 GCA_014379795.1 Pyrinomonadaceae bacterium | reverse complement strand
TAATCTTCGAGGATGGGAGCTTTGATCTGATCTAAAACTGCGCTCATTTTCTTTCCCTCTCCCCGCGCCAAACGCGAAACTATCTCACTTTGAGAAACAAAGAGCAAGCGCACTCATTCGCCCACGCGCCTGCACAGATTTAGATGCGATAAAGCAGAAAAAAGTTATAAAGGTAAAAGGCATAAGTTAAGATGGTGTGGATGCTGAAGCGACTTCTTTAAGAATAACTACAGGCAAATTCGGAACACGTTTAAAAGCTACATCATTAGTAATAAACTGTGCGCTACCAGACGCCAGAGCAGTGGCGGCGTGAATTGCATCCGGCGTTTTAAGATTTGTTTGCGCGCGTAATCGAGCAGCGTCTTTCAAAATACTTGCTGTCACGGGAAGCAATCTAAGCTCGGTTGCAGTCAACAATCGCTCGTAGTCTGCCGCTAGATTATGATCACCGCTTTTCAAAGGCCCGACCAGAGTTTCTAACAGAGACAGTTCACTGCTGGCAATCACGATCTGACCGGCCTGCGACGCCTCCCACAATGGACGCATAAGTACCCAGTAATCAGCATGTTTTTCAATGCTGTAAATGATTGGCGCAGTATCTAAATAAACCACGCCGGACGCAGGCAGGTTTAGCTGTCCCAAGAGTCTCGCTCCCTGCTCAAATATTCGTCAGCTTCTTCCGAAGTCTTAAACAAACGATTGCCCGGCATCTCTTCCAGTAATTCAATCGCAGTGCGAGAAAGCGCGACTGGCGTTTCTCCTTGTTGTGTCAGATCGCTGAGAATCAATGCAGCCAATCGCAACCGTTCCGATGGGGGCAAACGGCTCACGGCTTCTCTATATATTTCTTTTGCATCTTGCATCGTTTTTGCCTTTTTGTTTTTTAACTTCCCTTAAGGATGAGTCATTTCCTCCGGCTTGATGTACTCGTCAAACTGCTCTGCGGTCAAGAGGCCAAGCTCGATGGCTGATTCGCGCAGGGAGATTCCTTTCTTGTGCGCGTTCTTAGCGATCTTAGCGGAGTTGTCATAGCCTATGTGCGGGTTCAAAGCCGTCACCAGCATCAGTGAGTTGCAGAGGTGTTCGTTGATGCGCTCGCGGTTAAGCTCTATGCCTTTGACGCAGTGCTGGACAAAGCTGTGGCAGGCGTCTTTCAAGAGCCGTATGGAATGGAGCAGGTTATGAACCATCACCGGATTGAAGACGTTCAGCTCGAAGTTGCCCTGCGAGCCTGCAAAGCCAATCACAGCATCGTTGCCAAACACCTGCACGCAGACCATCGTCATCGCCTCGCTCTGCGTAGGGTTGACCTTACCCGGCATGATGGACGAACCGGGTTCGTTTTCCGGCAGGATTAATTCTCCAAAGCCCGCGCGCGGCCCGGAAGCCAGCCAACGTATGTCGTTCGCAATTTTCATCAAAGACGCGGCTAAAGTTTTTAAAGCCCCGCTCGCAAAGACCAACTCGTCATGAGCGGAAAGCGCGGCGAACTTGTTCGGATGCGATTTGAAAGGGAGCTTTGTCAGCTCCGCGATCTTTTGAGCCGCGCGCAACGCAAATTCCGGGTGCGAGTTTAGCCCCGTGCCGACCGCAGTGCCGCCGATAGCCAGATCATACAGTCCGGGCATCACAAGCCGCAGACGCTCCACATCGCGCTCAAGCAAGCTAGCCCAGCCGCCCATCTCCTGCCCGACCGTCAGAGGCGTCGCGTCCTGCAAGTGCGTGCGCCCGATCTTCACCACGTCCGCAAACTCTCTGGCCTTAGCATCAATCGCATCGCGCAGACGTTCGACTTCGGGAATCAGCTTCTGCATCTGCTCGGCTGCGGCGATGTGCATAGCCGTCGGGAAAGTATCGTTGGACGATTGCGACAGGTTGACATCATCGTTCGGATGCACAGGCTGCTTGCTGCCCATAACGCCGCCCGCGATCTGGATGGCGCGGTTAGAGATGACTTCGTTGGCATTCATATTGGTCTGCGTGCCGCTCCCTGTCTGCCAGACCCTGAGCGGGAAATGCTCATCCAGCCTGCCCGCTATCACTTCATCTGCGGCGCGTTCAATCAGCCGCGCCTTGTCCGGCGGCAGCTTGCCCAAATCTTCGTTGACCAGCGCCGCAGCTTTTTTCAAGACGCCAAGCGCGCGAATCATCTCGCGCGGCATCGTGTCGTCGCCGATATTGAAATGAATCAGCGAGCGTGCGGTCTGCGCGCCGTAATAGACATCCGACGGAACCTGTATCTCGCCCATCGAATCCGTCTCGGCGCGCATCTCCAGCGTCGCATCATCCTGTCTCTCAAACGCTTCCTTTGACATCAGAATTTCATCCTCAAAATAAATTAAGAAAGGGTGAAGGGGATAGGGTGTAGGGTATAGTAAAAAGGATGGCTGCTTTGCTACACCCTACACCCTATCCCCTTCACCCTAGTCCATCTCACCACAACGTAATGCTGCGGCGGGCGCCGCCACGGTCTTCGACATATTCCCTGAACATGGCTTCCTCATGCGACTGCTCAGGATTCAGCTCATTCAAAGTCCTGTCTGATTCGCCGAGCGGCGCGTAAAAACTAAACTTGAGCGTCGGGTGATGTTTGACGAAGAGGTGAGTTTTGCCAAACTCCCTGTCCTTAAAAACTCCTAAGAAAAGCCAGCCGAGCAACAATACCAGCGGCAGAGACAAGCCCACCCATTTCAAAAGCTTTCTTCTCATCATCCAAAAAATTTTAATGCGGGCGCATCAAGCCGCACTGCCAACAATAGAGACTAACGCAAAGCCGCCGCATGAAAGACTTCCTTCAACTCTTCCTTATCATAACTCAAGCCCTCGCCGACGGGCTTAATCTGCTTCAAGACAGCATCGCTCACATCCTTGCTCAATAACATTTCTATCACCCACCCGACCAGATACTGCGCCGCCAGACAGCCCCCTGCGGTCGCCACATTTCCCTGCGGCACGAACGGTTCTTCAACCACCTCGACGCCCATGCTCTCCAACAATTTAACCGCGGTCGGATAAGTCGTCGCGCGCCGTCCCTTCAAAAATCCGAGCGCCGCCACCAACAACGCGCCCGAACAGATAGACCCTATAAGCTGCCTCTCTTCATCCAAACGAAACGCCTTCAAAAATTCCGCATCCCGCATCTTAACGCGCGTGCCCTTGCCGCTCGTAAACAACACCGCATCCGACGAATTAGCCTCTTCCAACAACCCGTGCATCGGAATCCGTATCCCCGTCACGGAAGTGTGCTCCGCCTTGTCACCCAAAATCTCCACACGCCAATCAGGATGCTCGACACGGTTGAGCAAGTCCCACATCAGAAACACATCTATGTCCGTAAAATCATCAAAAGCGATAATGGATATTTTCAT
>JACMLC010000398.1 GCA_014379795.1 Pyrinomonadaceae bacterium | reverse complement strand
TATCACGAACAGGTGGACGCGCTCGGCGCACAAGGGGTCGCCCTCGTCGAAACCCTGCGAGTGATTGGCGAGAAGAATGTTCGCATCACGCCCGATGTCATGGCCTCCGGCGGAGGAGGCGACAGCGGCGCGGGCAATCTTGGAACCTTGCTCTTGCTCAATTTGTTCCGCGATCAGATGAAAGCTCCGTCAGAGAACGGGACAAAGTCGCCTGCGAAAAAGCTGGAATAACCGGCTCGAATTAAGAGCGCACGGTCAAAGGCCGGAGGGCGCGAAAACACATGAAAGAGGCTCTATTTCTTCCAGTGTTTTCGCGCCCTCCGGTTTTGTCAGTTTAGCGGATGTTCATGAAGAAGCGAAAAATTAGAAAAAACCGCTTCGGCTATTTCAATTCCGCACGTTTTGGCATATACTCCCGCCGCATCAGTTTTTAGATTGCCTCAGATTTACCTTTCCATTTAAGTCGCAAAATAGAGTCGTTTTCCAATCGAGTTCTGTCTTTACATTGCCGTTTTGGAAGATTTGACAAGCGAACATAGGGCGGTATGAGTTCACGCATAGCTCGATGGGGAAAATTGCCTTACCCGGCAAATATAACTCGAAGATTTGTTGCGCGAGAACATCGCCATCCGCCTTTCACTAGCCCTGAGCCTTTTGCCCAAGGAATTCAAAGGAGAAAGATAATGCGTAAGCTGTTTCCACGTCGCAATCAACATTTGCCCGTGACCTACAGAATGACTGCAACGATTCTGAGTTTATTTGCCGCAGCGTACCTCGCGCTGTCCCCGTTAGCCCTGAACAACAAAGTTCTTGCCGCCCCGCAGGACGGCGATGCCCCTGCCGTGCCGGAGGCCATCATTTACGACAACGGCCCGCTGGCGACCGGCGCGACATCACGCAGCGGCGTCGCTGCCCCCGCCGGAACCCAGTGGAGCGAAGCGACGAATCCATTAGGCAACACACAGCAGGCCAACACGACGGCGGGCGTCTCCTGCTCTGTCACGGCCACAGTCTTCCGCTGTGCGGACGACTTTAACGTGCCGGTCGGGCAAACTTGGACGATCAATCAGGTGATCGTCTTTGCCTATCAAACAGGCTTTGCCGGAGCGACCAGCCCGATTACCGCCGCCACCCTGCGAATCTGGAACGGCAGACCCGGCGATGCCGGCAGCACCATCATCTTTGGCGATACGACGACCAACCGCCTTGCCACTTCAACGGATTCAGGGCTGTGGCGAATTTTTAATACCGTCGTTGGCAGCGGAGCCAACCCGCCGACCGCTGCGGTCACGAACCGCCGCGTCTGGCAGAACAATATCAACGTCGCTCCGGCGGCTGTCTTGACGGCTGGAAATTACTGGATTGATTGGAACACAGCCATCGGCACCGCAGCACACTTTGCCCCGTCTGTTACCATCCTGAATCAGCGCGGGGTGCCGGGTTGGAACGCCCGGCAGAATACGGGAGCGGCGTGGGTGAATTCGGTTGACATTGGACAATTTCCGACGGGCGCTCCGACTCCTCAGTCGTTGCCGCAGGACTTTCCCTTCAAGCTGGACGGTTCAGTCGCGGGCGCGCCCAACGTTACGGCCAGCCGCAGGGTGGACTTCAACGGCGATAACAAGTCTGACCTGGCTGTCGCGCGTGCGACCGGCGCGGCGGCGCAAACGACCTGGTATATCCAAAACAGCGGGGGCACCTCCACCGCCACAAATTGGGGATTAGGAGTCGGATTCTCAGGCGGCGACGTAGCGACGCCCGAAGACTTTGACGGAGATGGCAAGACCGATATTGCCGTCTGGCGTAGTCATCCGACCGCAGCTAACTTCTATATCCTGCAAAGTAACGGCAACACTTTGCGAACCGAGCAGTTCGGTAAAGTTGGCGATGACCCGACTGTGATTGATGACTATGACGGCGACGGCAAAGCAGATGTCGCGGTCTTTCGCTCCACTGCCGACCCCGGCGACCCGTGCGGCGGAGCCAGCGTCTGGTACTGGCGTCCATCCGGCACTCCGGCTACTAACTTTAGCTATAGCTGCTGGGGCGCGGCAGGCGATAAAGCCTATCCGGGCGATTTCGACGGTGACGGCAGAGCAGACCCGAGCGTCGTCAGAAACAGCGGCGGTTCAGGAATTGTACTGCAAAATCGCACCACCGCCGGATCCCGCACGGTCTTTTTCGGCAACTTCACGGACAGGTATCTCGCCGGTGATTACGACGCAGATGGCCGCCAGGATTTGGCATCTGCCCGCGTCAACGGAGCAAGCCTGACCATGTACTTTACCAATAGCGGTAACGGCCAGACCTTTATCTGGGATTTAGGCAGTGGCGCGACCGATATGAATGTTCCCGGCGATTATGACGGGGATAACAAGACCGATTTCGCTATCTGGAGAAGCGGAGCCGGAGCCGATAACGGGACATTCTATATCGTCAACACGTTCACTTCGCCGGTCTTCTTCAAATTCGGGTCGTCGTCCGCGAACTTGGCCGCACCCGATTACCCGGTGGCAGCTTATCAAGCCCACTGAGGTGTAAACTAAATCAAAGCCCGACCTAATCCGGAGGGCAGGGCAGCGCGACTTTTCTTGTGCGCTGCCCTGCACGAAGGACAAAAGTCGGGCTTTGATTTACCTTCTCTCAAGCCTGCTAAAGCCTTCTGCACTCACTCCTCGCTTCCAAAGCTTTTAGCCGCCCATAGCCTGCTCTGAACCGTTTGGAATTTTCGGCGTCGCGCGCCTGAGATTGAAATCAGTGCGGCTTGAATGGTATTTAATTGTCAACAGATTGCTATCCATTTTATCGCGGGGATAATAAATCTTGGCAGCGATGCTGTTTTTCCAAAGTCTCTTCGCAGAACCGGCACGGAGGCGTTTAGTTAATGAACTATTATGAAAATGTTTTAGGACTGGTCGGGCACACTCCGCTCGTCAAGCTCAATCGCATCACAAAGGATTTAAAGCCGACGATTCTCGCCAAGATGGAAAATCTCAATCCGGGCTATTCGGTCAAGGATCGCATCGGCGTAGCGATGATCGAAGCGGCGGAACAAGCAGGCCAGCTTAAACCCGGTGGGACGATCATCGAAGCGACATCGGGCAACACTGGCGTGGGGCTTGCGCTCGCGGCGGCGGTCAAAGGCTACGAGTGCATCTTTGTGATGACCGACAAGGCTTCGACGGAAAAAGTTCGGTATCTGAAAGCTCTCGGCGCGGATGTCGTGGTGACCCCTGCGGCGGCGAGGCCGGGAACGCCGGATCACTACGTCTCGACCGCGCAACGCATCGCCAGAGAGACGCCGAACTCTTTCTATCCGGATCAGTATTCACACAACGCCAACCCCGACGCGCATTATTATTCGACGGGGCCGGAACTGTGGGAGCAGACTGAAGGCAAGCTCACGCACTTTGTCTCAGGCATCGGCACGGGCGGAACCATCTCCGGCACAGGGCGTTTTTTGAAAGAGAAGAACCCGAACATACGCATCATCGGCGCAGACCCCTACGGCTCGATTTACAAGACTTACAAAGAGACCGGCGAGATTATCGAAGCGACGCCTTATCTGGTCGAAGGCATCGGGCAGGCGACCTTGCCCAAAAACTTTCACGCGCAGTACGTGGACGAAGTCGTCAACGTCTCAGACCACGACTCGTTCGAGCTATCAAGACAGCTCGGACGCCTCGAAGGTATTTTCTGCGGCGGCTCGACCGGCACCAGTCTGGCGGCGGCTTTACGCCTCGCGCGCGACTTGGACGAGAGCGCACTGATCGTCTTTATCGTCTGCGATACGGGCGAGCATTATTTGTCCAAGCATCATTCGGACGAATGGATGAAAGAGAAGCGGCTGCTTGAGCCGCAGAAGATTACGGCGGGACTCATCAGCGAGACGAAAGGCGAGCGCGGGCCTGAAAGCCTGATTACAGTCGCGGCCAACGAGCGCATCTCGGACGTGCTGGCGAAGATGAATGAAGCGGGCGTCACGCAAGTGCCTGTCGTAGAGGATGGACGCTCGGTCGGCTCTTTGCGCGAGCATCGCATACTCTCAAAAGTTCTCGGCAATCGCGACCTGCTCGACGGGCCTGCCAGCGAGGTCATGGAAGAAAGCTTCCCCGTCCTTGACGTGGACGCCAGCCTCAGCGAAGTCACACGCGAGCTACAATCAAGCCCCGCCGTGCTGGTCGAAGAATACGGGCGCATCACAGGCATCATCACGCGCCACGATGTCTTGGACGCGCCAACCATCAACTCGCGCGGATAAATTCAAAGCTAAAGATATTAACCACAAAGACACAAAGGCGCTAAGGAACGTCAGTTCGAGGTAAGCTACTCAAAGAGCCTGCGTAGCAGGCGGCAGATGTGATACCGCAGAGTATCTGTCGCCAGCTACGCAGGCTCTGATGTTGATGGATGCTGAG
>JACMLC010000397.1 GCA_014379795.1 Pyrinomonadaceae bacterium | reverse complement strand
GAGATGCCGAGCCAGCGCACCTTGCGTTGTTTTGAAACCAAGTCATCGTATTGCCCCTGCGACTCGCTGAGGTTTTCGCTCAGGTTTGAATCAATGTGCCGCTCGCGTGCGACCGTCAAATAGTTTCCGCCGTACAAGGGAACTGTGACGGCATCGTATCTCCTATGCTCTATGGCCTTGTCATCCTTCGCCTCGTTGGCTGTGCGCGCGTTGATGATTTCCTGCTTGAGCAACAACCGCTCTGCATCTGTCAAAGCGGCCTCGCTTTTCGCCAACACTTGGCCTTCAGTCGTCACAATCTCCAGCGCGGCCAGATTTCCCTTTTGCACCAACTGTTCGAGCGTGCTCTGGCTACTGAATTCGGGTTGCCTGTCAATCAGCAGCGCGAGCATCGTCGCCGTTTCGCGCAGGCTGCGAATCTGATTGGCATCGGCCTCGCGCTGCAACTGCGTGGCGACGCTGACCACTCCCTCCGGCAAATTGCTAAACCATTTTTCAATCGAGCGATTCAGAAACAGATACGAAAAGACAGCCATCGCCGTGATGGGAAGCAGGCTGAGCGTGATGAAATACACGACGAGCCGCGTCTTGATCTTCGCTCCCAGTTGACGCTCCTGCCGCTCGCGCCGCAGCTTGAGCAGGCTGCGCACGAGGATAAAAGCGAAGACGATAAAGGCCGCGAAGTTAAGCGACGAGAGCGCGTACAAGAGCAGCGTGTCCGAAGCAGTGTCCGGCGTCAGGATAGACCACAGCCCAGCGACTTGCAGCGCGATCATGATGGAAAGCAAGCCCAAGACCAGCCCGCCGAGCAGCCAAGGCACTGTCCGCCTGCGCCGCGCGGAATCTGTATTTGCTTCTTTTGTTTCCACTGTCTGTTGACGGCTCATACGATTTCTTCGCTTGAAGTTTACCACAGGCTCGCGGCATTGCCTGATACACCTGCGAGCCGTGTTCATCTCGTGCGGCTTCGGTTAGAATGCGTTTGATTTCTTATCCATACTTTTCCGGGCTTCACTGATGCAACCTGCATATATTTTTTTCAACGACGCGGGACGGCTCCGCAGCGGTTGGCGGCTGGCGATTTTCACGCTTCTATTTTGGATTGCGACAACTATTTTAATAGGCGTTACCGTTCTGGCTCTGGCTTTCACGCTCGGCCAGAACATTCAGGATGTTTTGAGCGGCAAGTGGGGGTTTGTCGCACAGGCATTCGTTCTGCTTTCGGCTTCGGTCATGATTGGGGGCGCGTGTCTGAAGCTGCTTGAGAGTCTGCCGCTCAAAACTCTCGGTCTGGGATTTCACAGGGGATGGTTTCGCGATTGGCTGACAGGCTCGCTCGTCGGCGCAGTGACGCTGCTGTTTGCAACCGTGTTGGCAAGCCTCGCAGGCGGATTCAGATTCGCCATGACAGAGCGGCAGATGTTTTCGTCCGTCGGAAAAACTCTCTTTTTCTCGTGCCTGCTTTTTATTTTCGCGGCGGCTGCGGAGGAAGCGCTGTTTCGCGGTTATCCGCTACAGACGTTAATGCGGGCAAAGCTTGTCTGGACTGGAATCATTTTGACTTCTATGGCGTTTGCTTTGGTGCATCAGGGCAATCCCAATCTGGATGCGCCGGGAGTTCTACCCGGTTTGGCCTTCGCCAACACGGCTCTGGCGGGTGTGTGGCTGGCGGTTATTTACATGCGAACTCGCAGTTTGTGGTTGCCGCTCGGCGCGCACTGGGCATGGAATTGGATGATGGCGGCGGTGCTTGGCCTGCCGGTCAGCGGCATCACGGATTTGACGCCTACGCCGTTGCTGCGCGCAACAGACCTCGGCCCTGCGTGGCTGACGGGCGGAGCTTACGGCATCGAAGCGGGAGCAGCCTGCACCGTCGCGCTCACGCTTTCCACGCTTTTCATCTGGCGAACAACATTACTGAAAGCAGATGAAGAGCTGCTGGCTTTAACGAGCCATGAAATTCCAAAGCAAGCGAAGCCTGAGACGATTCCGCCGCCCGTCTATCCCGTCTACAGCAATCAGCCGCCGGCTCCTGAAACGAAGCTGGCGGCTGACGAAGAGGCGCGATGAAATTTTCGCTTATCTTTCATCGAGCGGAACGTACTTCAAATCTCTCTGGCCGATGTATTCGGCGCGCGGGCGAATCAGCTTGTTATTTTCGTACTGTTCGAGAATGTGTCCCGTCCATCCGCTGATGCGGCTCACTGCAAAGATGGGCGTGTAGAGATCGAGCGGGATTCCCATCATGTAATAGGTCGAAGCGGAATAGAAATCCACGTTCGGATACATCCCCTTCTCTCGCATCATAATCTCTTCAATCTTGCGCGACATCTCGTACCACTTGGTTTCGCCGTTGCGCTCGCCCAGCTCTTTTGAGAATAGCCTGAGATGCGTCGCGCGCGGGTCTTCGGTTTTGTAGACGGCGTGGCCGATGCCCATAATCTTTTTCTTCGCCGCGAGCGCGTCCATGATGAAGGCTTCGGCTTTGTCCATATCACCGATTTCCAACAGCATCTTCATCACGTTGGTATTCGCGCCGCCGTGCAAGGGGCCGGACAGCGCAGCGATGGCTGCCGTCACGGCTCCATAAACATCCGCGAGCGTTCCCGCGACGACGCGCGCCGTAAAGGTCGAAGCGTTCAGCTCGTGATCCGCGTGCAAGATCAAACAAATATCAAAGATGCGCGCGTCCTCTGCCGTTGGCATCTCGCCCTTGAGCATGTAGAGAAAGTTGGTGGCGATGTTCAGCTCAGGATTGGGCTTGATGGGTTCCAAGCCGTTACGCAGCCGCTCGGAGGCAGCAACCATAGTCGGAATCTGCGCGACGAGGCGTGCGGCGGTTTTGAGACTTGCTTCGCGCGAAGTGTCATGCGCGCCCTTGTCGTAAAAGTCGAGCGCGGAGACAGCCGTTCGCAAGACATCCATCGGCTCCGCATCACGCGGAAAGCTGCGCATCAAATCGAGAATTGCCGCGGGCAGCTCATAACACTCGCTGAACGATTTGTGAAGCGCATCAAGCTCTTCGCGCTTCGGCAATTGGCCGTGCCAGAGCAGGTAGACAATCTCTTCAAAAGTCGAATTGCGCGCCAGATCGTGAATGTCATAGCCCTCATAAATGAGGACGCCGTTCACGCCGTCAACGTCGCCGATGGATGAACTGGCGGCGACAACTCCGCGTAATCCGGTGGCGGCGCTCGCGCTGGCTGTTGCAGCGTCTTTACCTTTATCCATGATAAGTGTCCTTACAAGTGTTTGATACCGTCGAAGATAGCAAAGACGGTGACGGGTGACAAGCGAAGAGGCGCGGGAGGAAAGCAAAATTAAAAATGCAAAATGAAAGGGCATTCTTCTTTTTGCATTTTACATTTTTAATTTTGCTTTCCTCCGCTCGTCAAGATGATTTGCTGGCCGCGTTCGATGCCCAGAAGTCGCGCGGCGGATGCGCCGAAAGCCGCGATTTCAAGAAATCCCGCGCTGCCCCACACGCCAAACAATTCTTCCGGCGAATTCAAATCCTCTGCGAAGAATCGCTTGAAGCTTTTGATTTCAATTTCGTTGATTCTCAAACGCGCTCCGCCGGAAATCATCTTATCCGTCAGCTCTTCGCGCGTCAGATTTGTGATGCAGTTGCCGAAACGGTCTATGTGAATAATCCTTGCGGCAATCTCTCCACCCTTCGCACGATTCGGCGAGAGGGGCGCAAGCCGCTTGTAATCCGTGATCAACGCTCCGAACGCTGCTGGCTCAACTCCTTTCGATAGAGCTGCGGCGACCGGAGCGAACACATCGCGCCCGTGAAAGGTCTGGCTCAACGAAGGGCGAAAATATTTTTCATTCGTCAGATGAAAGACGCGGCAGTTTTGTTCACGCTCTAAAACATAACTGAACAATCCGTTGTCCGGGCCGATAAAAAAATAGTTCTGGCTCGCAACCACAATCGGGCGCCGAGCAGAGCCGACGCCCGGATCAACCACGGCCACATGAATTGTTTGCTTTGGAAAAGTCTGATATGCAGCAAGGAGCGTGAACGCGCCTGCTTCTATATCAAGCGGCGGAATCTCGTGCGTGATGTCAACAATGCGCGCAGCAGCAGCAACAGATAAAATCGCGCCCTTCATCGCCCCGACAAAATAATCCGCCGTGCCGAAGTCTGTGAGCAAGGTAATCATTCAAGTCCCAAATTTTAAGTCCCAAGTCCCATGTCCCAAGTCTCAGGTCATTGAAGACGATTTATGACTTGAGACTTGGGACATGGGACTTGGGACTTGCTTATTGGATTCTCGTTTCGTTTGAAGTGCGAATGCGGAGCTGTTGCCCGCGCGGGATGCGAATCTCTTTGCCGCGCGTGGCGAGGACGCCGCCCGTGCCGACTGAGCCGCCGATGACTGCGCCGATGGCTGCGCCTTTACCGCCGCCCGCAATCGCGCCGATGATCGCGCCGATGCCGCTCGCGATACCAATCTTGGTGGCATCGCTTTTAGCAGAGCCTTTGCCTTTGACGCCGCCTTCGTCGTCCACGCCGCCGACGCCGCCGCTCTCACCCATCTCTATGACTTCGATGACCTGCGCGCTCATATTCGCAAAGCGATTATCCGTCAGGCGAATCTGGTCAAAAGAAAGCTGTAATTCGGCAGTGCCTTTAACTTTGCCCGGACGCTTGACGCGCGTAACACGCCCGTCAATCATCGCATTCTCGTATTCTACGGGGGCGAGCACACGCGCCTGAAAACGATCTCCGCGCTGGCTCGCTTCCGTCGAAAGATTCGTCAACAGCTCGACGATCATCATCGTGTCAACCGGAATCAGCACCTCACCGCCGGTCGAGACGCGACCCGTGCCGCTCGTGGAAACGCCCGTCGAAGAATCGCTTCCGTCATCCGTATTTGAGCCGACCACGCCGCGCCGCGTTAAACTTGTCGGGACGCTGGAATCGAAACCGCTCCGCTCATAACCCGCGTCATAG
>JACMLC010000396.1 GCA_014379795.1 Pyrinomonadaceae bacterium | reverse complement strand
TCATCCAAGCATCCCCTTCCGCGAAATTTAATCGGGGCGAGAGGATTCGAACCTCCGACCTCTCGGTCCCAAACCGAGCGCGATACCAGGCTTCGCCACGCCCCGACATTAAAGCTGTTCGTTATTGAACATTTGGGAATGCACATCTTAGCGGGCGAATTCAGGCCGGGTCAAGCGAGGCTTGGAAAACCGTCGAGCAGGAAAGTGCGCGCGGCCTTGAGAGAGCGTGCGCGGTGGCTAATCAACTGCTTGATCGCGGGCGACAATTCGCCGAAGCTTTCAGTATAACCATCAGGGATAAAGATTGGGTCGTAGCCGAAGCCTCCAGACCCGCGCGGCTCGTCAGCGATTCGGCCTTCACAGGTGCCTGTAAAAGTCTTGACCTGTGCGCTGGCAGAGTCCGTCAAAGCAATGACACAGACAAAGCGTGCGCGTCGCGTCGCGTCGCCCGTGCGCGAAAGCTCAGACAGCAGCTTGTTCATGCGTTGGGCATCAGTTGCATTGTCGCCTCCATAACGTGCGGAAAAGATACCGGGCGCGCCGCCCAAGGCTCTCACCTCCAAGCCCGAATCATCAGCGAGCGTCCAGAGACCTGTGTGCTCCGAATAACTTCTGGCCTTGAGCACAGCGTTTTCCGCAAAGCTGCTGCCGCTCTCTATGACCTCTGCGACGTTTGGAAAATCTCTGAGGCTGCGGAGCGCGAAAGGGAAGCCGGACAGCAAATTTTGAAACTCACGCAATTTCCCCGCGTTGTGTGTCGCGATCAGAATCTCTGCTGGGAGCGGGTTGTTCATAAGAAGCATGCTAACAAAAGCTATTGCGCCTGTCCGGTGTCTCACACTAAGTCATGCGCGTGCAAGATTTTTTTGCACATAAACTGTTTTCACGTTTACAATCAACTTTAGGCAGCTTCAGTCGAAAGACTGTGCCTACTCTTTGTATCTATTGATGAGGAATCCCGACATTGGATACCAGTCTCCCTCTGACAGAAGAATTTGAAGCCGACGAAGCTTATCAGCCTCTTCGTCTATCTTCCACGCCTGAGAAGCGTGAAACCTATGAGGCGAGCGAGCCGGAGCATGAACTGGGGCTTTGGCTGCAATCGCTGCGCAGCTTCTTTCAGGCGCGGAATCATCCCTTTGCCGAAGCGGAGCAAGCAACGGTGCTGGCGCGAGACTGGGCTAGTGAGTTGGTCATCGCGCGCCGTGCCTTGTTGCGCATTTCCCAACTTGCACTGCGCTTAGTTCATTTGGAAGACGAAACGGAAAGTGCCGGAACTGCTGATGATAATCTGCTGGACGGTCTTGGCTTAACCGGCGCACCGCAAAGGGCGATTCACAGGGCGGCAGCACAATCGCTGGTGGATTTGTCCGAAGCTGTCAGCGACATGAGCGTGCTTTGCGAAACGCTGCTGGATGCGCCGCGTGTGGGCTTTTATACCTGGGCGACCGTTGGAAAAGTTTTGGCACGTGAGCTTGGCCGCTCAGAAGCGGCGCAGGCTCTGATGCGCTCGGCGCAACACGCCTCTGACGCGAAGCTGCCGGTGCAACTGCTCGATCTGGCGCATGCGCCCCAGCTCACCGCCGCGCTCGGCGCGGACATTCTGATCATCTTTTCCGATTTGTCGCGCCTGCTTGAAAAGCTGCGGATGGTTGAGACCTCTTTGCGCCGGGATCACCCGCTCAAACAGACGTTGCCGCTCTTTTGTCTGGTGTATGAAGAGGCGCGCTCGCTGCTGGATTTTATAGAGACCCGCGCGCTCCGCACAGAAGGTTTGGATGAAGCGATCTTTGACGCGCTTGATGGAACCAACTATGCGATTGCGATGGAACTGCGAAAGGTTTTCTCACATGAACTGATAGGGCTTAGCTCTTTGCGCCAGTCGCCGCCGATTTACGCGAAGGTGGAAAACGCGCACGGCTTGCTCCGCAATTGTTTCCAGCAATCTATCGTCGCGCTGGCACAATTGTTTGACCCTGCGCTCGACGGCGCGCGTTTGTTTAGCGCGTTCCAGACCAAGCTCGACCAGTCAATGAGTTTGCGCAGCGATCTATGGACGCTCTTGCAACTCACGCGGCGCGCGGAAAAGGAGCGCGAACGTCACCCGATCTCAAGAGTCCTTGAGCGGCTCAACACCTTTCGTGACGGCAGCCTGCGTTATTTGATGTACAAAGACTGGGAAGCCTGCGAGCGTTTTATCGAAGAGGTGGCAGCCGCGCGCGGCGCAGTCGAAGTGACACCCGTCCTGCACCGCTTCGGCGCATATCTTGAAACGCTGCATGGCCAGGTGAACATGCGCGCCGTGCTGGCAGATTATCCCTTCGATTACCCGCCGCTGGAAAATTAAAAGACGATATAATTCTTCAGCATTCATCGTAAAGGCAAAACTCAGCCACAGAGGGCACAGAGGACACAGAGACATAAAACGATTTCAAATCTGAGACACTGAATTTGAAATTCCCTCTGTGTTCTCTGTGCCCTCTGTGGCTATTCTGTGGTTTTGCTAAGCCTCGCTCAATTGTTCGTGGCAAACTGCGTAGCGAGGACGCCTAACTGCCCGAACGATGAGCGCGTTCTTCTCTCGATTCCGCCTTCGACAAGTTGCGTCTCGCTGGAAGCATAAGCTAACCGGCTCAAGGCTTGGAGCAAGGCCTGTTCATTGACGGGTTGCGCGCGGGCTGCGCGTTGCGCCGCGATGAATAAGATAAATGTACGTGCGGGCGCTTCGTCATTGGTGAAGGTGACGGCATGAGCCAGTCCATCAGCAGATGCCGCTTGCACAGACTGTTGAAAGCTCCCGGTCGAAGCGAGAGTTTGTCCCTGTTGCAGCGCAACGAGGCACTGGCGCACGATTTCTTTTCTTCCAAGCAATAGACGCCCGTTGACAAAGCTGGCCGCGCCGCGTTCTTCATCCATAGAGAAAAGCATCTCCGCTTCGCCCACACGCTCGCTTTGAGGTTTGTTCGTCCCTAATTTTTTGAGCGCAAACTCGCGCAGGGATTTTTCATCACGCACTTCGACAATCGTGACCGTGCTGCCGTTTTCATTTTGCAGGCGCGCGGTCACAAGCCCATTGCCGATTGATTGAAAAAACTGCTCCGGTTCTTCAATGCCATACGGCCTGATAGCTGCTTTGAGAAGCGGAGCCACAGCCAGCGCGAGGACTGGATCGAGCTGCGATGAAAAGGAAAAGTTAAGCCCGCGCCAAGCCGAGAGCGGGTCGCGCGTGGTGTAGCGCGTTACCGAATAGGTGTCTCGCGGCAGCAATTCGCTGGTCGGTAAGGTCGAAGTTAAAGTGGTGTTGAGCGTCTCGCGCAAACGCGCAGTGGCGTCGTTTTTTACCGAGATGAAATACACATCTTCAATCGCTCCGCCGGTGAGCCGCGCGCTCCACCCGACACTGCCTAAGATTTTACTTGCCATCTGCGGCAGGATATTCGCCGCGAGGCTCTGCACCTGCGGGTCTTGAGAAATCTGCCCGACGTAAAGCGCGGCGGCTACTTCAAAGAGCTTGGCTGCGCCCTGCGTTGAAATAAAACCGAAAGCTAAGGCATCGCTGCCTGTAACGCGCCTGCGCATCTCTGCCATCTCGATATTGCCAGCGAGACTGGGGCGCTCGCCGCGCTTAACTGCCAGACACGCGCGCACAGCCGCTTCGTCGTTGCCTAGGATGGCGACGCTTCCGTTCACGGCGGCGATGATTCGCCGATCGCCAGCCGCAGCTGTCCACGTCATCCAGTAAACTGCGTCAACCTCTTTTTGTTCGACGCGCGGCTCTCCATAAGCGCGCCGCGCGAACTCGCCGACGCGTTTTTCAATGGCGGCGCGCGTGCGGCTCGCGCCCGTGTGTGTCTCTATCACCAGCGCATGACGCGGCCTCACGCGCAGTGCGTCGCCTCCATCCGCTGCTTCAAAGCCAAGCACCGTCGCAGCCACCTGCGCGCGAGAGAAGACCACCGCATCGGCTGGCCCAATGCCAGTCCATGCGGCGATGCGGCTCAGCCAGCCTACTTCTCCCAGACCGGATTTGATGCCCGCCGGTGGCGCGAGAGCCTTCCATGCTTCCGTCTGTGTGAAGCCGCTGGCGATGTCGGGTAAGCTGTTCGCTTCAAGATAAACCAGCGAGTCGGCTGGAACATAAGCGGCCATGTCAACTTTCTTCGGGCGATTCCACCAGACCCAAACAACCGCCAGCGCCAGAAAGACAATCACAAATGGAAGCAGACGACGAAGAAAGCTCATTAAAATATAGCGGCCTTTTTATCTCTCAGCAGTTTTGAATTTCAATGCCGAATCTTACAGCACCTTTTAGTCTCGTGTACAATCAAGCGCAAACACAGGGGCAGTCTGGGACTTGTAGAGAGAACCGCCCCACCCACGAAATATACGAAGTGTTTGCAGACCAAACTCACCGGAGCCATCAGGCCAAAATTTTATAATGAGCCTCGGTCGGTCAAGATGACCGGCGTCTGTATTGGCGTATATTACTGTAAATGAGCAAGTTAAACGATGAAAAAATGCGGTTGACAATGTTTTAATAGTGTTGTACTCTCAATTTGACGGTAGCCACTTCGGTTTCCGTCTGAGGGGTTAGCGCCTCTCAAGGAGCGTGACAAACACGAAGGTTGCGCTGCCTTCTTTGAAACTCAACCGATAAAGGCACACCTCGTGTGAGCGGGGGTCGCAAAGCCAACGGAAGTCAACCTTGTGAGAGAGCTTTGACTTGGCCGGGTTGCCGAAGTGAGATGGTCAAACGTTCGAATGGCGTGATCGTTTCCGCCTCGTGTGTTTGCCTTTCCCGCTTTTCCATTCGTCTTCAAAAGGCTAGTCAGTCGGCACTCGCTTCAGCAGTGTTTCAGCCACTGTCCCCACAACAGAGCAGCGCCAACTTTTTCAAAGCTTAACTCGACAAGACGCAATGCAGAACACCGTAAAAATTGAAACCTGCAACACAGTCAACTAACAATCGCGTGCGCGTAAAACTTTCGCGGGCACGCAAAGCTCGCATTCGTCTCCGACGGTTGCACCGGATGCGCTCCTTTATCAAATCGCAGAGGAATCAATAAGTCATGTTAAAACGAGGTCTCGGCAAAAAAAATCTGGTCGGTCTGGACATCGGTTCAAGCTCGGTCAAGGCCGTTGAGCTGGATGGCAAGCGCGGCAGTCTTCAACTGGTCAGTCTCGGTTACGAGAACCTGCAACCGGACTCGATTGTTGACGGGCAGATCATGGAACTCAACAACGTCTCGAACGTCATCGCAAATATCTTTCGCGAGCATCAGATCAAAACTGATCGCGTGGCGGCAGGCGTCAGCGGGCACTCCGTCATCGTCAAGAACATTGTCGTTCCGCAGATGAGCGAAGAAGAGCTGGATGAATCCATTGACTG
>JACMLC010000395.1 GCA_014379795.1 Pyrinomonadaceae bacterium | reverse complement strand
CACGCAGGCGCGCGACTGAAACCCTCAAATCGTCTTCCTTTTCATCGCGCATCATAATCAGGCAGCGGTCTGAAGGGACTGCTTCAAAGACAAGCGAGGCGACCGAATTCAAAGTTTCATCCAGCGTCGCGGAGGCCAGCAGCGTGACGCCCACTTTGCCTATCAAGGCCAGCAGGTCGCTCTGTTTCTGCTCGTGCTGCGAGACATGAAAGTCCGGCTCCGTGCGTGCGCCTTCGATGGCTTCGAGCAGGCCGGAAGTGGTGCGGTCGGATGAGTGCAGCGCGATGGTCGCTTCCGGCTCAGGCGCAGCCGCGCCGTCCGTTATCATCTTTGCGCCGCGGGTCGAGCTGTACCCGCCATCGTCAAAGATAATTTCGGTCTCGCCGATCTGGATACGGTCGCCGGGAGCGAGCGGCATGCTGCCGCCCACAGGCGAGCCGTTAAACAACGTGCCGTTGGCAGAGCCTAAATCCTGCAAGACGTAGCCGTCGCCTTCCCTGCGCACCTCTGCATGCACGCGCGAAGCGAACGGGTCTGGCACGCACAAATCATTACGCGCCGAGCGGCCAATGGTAATGCGCAGACGCCCTAAAGGAAAACTGTCCGGCGCACGATCAGGATATTTGACTATCAGGTCAGGCATAACTTTCGAGGACTCAGAACTCAGGACTCAGGACTCAGAAGAAAAGAAAAACGGTACTTATTCTGAGTCCTGTGTCCTGAGTCCTGAGTTCTGCCTTTCAATCATTTTTCCGGCGGCGGTCGTATTCTTTGCCGAGCCGCTTTTCTTGTTTTTTCGCGTCGGAGCTGTGCGGCCCGCTTTTGACGTTCTGAAAAAGCTGCATGGCGCGGAGCAACTCTGCGCGCTGTAGTGTCTTAACGTCGCGTCCCTGCACAATGTTCAGAGCTTCAAAATATAATTTATCAGGATTATTGTTTTCAGGTGCGCGATTGTTCGGCGGCGCTGCCGCTACCGGCGCAGGCTGCTGAACCGGCACAATCGTTGTGTTGTTAGCAGCCTGAGAAGCATTCGCATCAGGCGTTCGCGTCTGGGCTGCTAGGTCTTCCGCGCGGTGGTCACGCGCGTTATTAGCATTATTCGTATTCTCGTCGCCAACCGGCGGCGGCAACAGCTTTAACTGCTCGCTTGCGCGACGCGCCAAATCAAGAGATTCGGAATCAGTGACTCTCTGATACTGTGCGCGAGCGTCTTCGATGCGCCCGGCCTTTTGCAGCGCGTCCGCGTATTCAAGTCGCAGGTTATCATCCACTTCGCGCTCGTCCATCGCGTTGATGAGCTGTGTATAACTCTCTGCCGAGTCGCTGTAGCGGCCATCGTTGAATTGCGCTGCGGCCAGTGCGCGCCAGGCGGCTGTGTTGGACGCATCGCTGCGCGTCGCTGCTTGATACTCATCAATAGCTTCGCTGCGCTCGCCTTTCTTCTCCAAAGCGTGGCCGAGCCGCCTGTGCGCCTCCGAATTGGACGGATCAATCTTGACCGCATAACGCAGTTTGGCAATCGCTCCGTCAATATCGCCCGTTGCCAGCAGCGCATCCGCCTCGGCTAATTGCTCGTCCACCAGCTTTTTCTGATCGCTGATGGAGATGGGCGTCGAGCCGCCTACCTCGCTTGACGAAGGCTGGCGTGAATAAAAGATAGCCAAAGCTCCGGCAACCAGCGCGATACAGAGCAGCCCGATGGCGATGAACTGCCATGTGCGGCGCGGGCGCGCTACGGCAGGAGCAGGAGCGACTGGCGGCTGGCCCGCGCCTGCGGATGAAGGCGATACTGTATTTGCTCCGTCGCCCGCCTGCTCTGTTTCCATGACGACGGTCGGCGCATTGGAGCGTGACAGGACTCCTGCATCCAACTGCGGCTGGCTCTCACCTCCGTTCTGCGGTCGTCTGACCAGCCGTTCAAATTCGTCCTGCCCGACTTTGCCCGTCTCGGGCTTGGAAAATCCAAAGTCTTCGGGAGCGATGCCGTCTGTAGGCCGTCCTTCGCCTGCGAGCGGGATAGTCTGCGCCAGCGGCGAGACGGCATTGCCCGTATCTGCCCCGGTTGAAGTTTGCAGCGGCGTCCCGCACACGCGGCAGAAACGCGCTCCGGGAACGGGGGCTGCTCCACAAATCCGACAAAGCTTTGCTGACATTACCTTACTTCCTCACCGGCACGCGAAAATTTCAGCCCACAGGGCGCGGGGGGCGCGCCTTGTCCAGTACTACGACCGTGCCTGCGATGATGTCGTGCAGCGCGCGACCCTGTGTGTTAAAGACTGCGAGGAAGAAGCCCAACCCAAGCGTTAAGAGCGATAACGGATAGCCTATGATATGGCGTAAGAGCGAGGAGAGAAACGTTAATGGTTTGCCGTCCAGCCGCACGATGCGCAAGCCCGTCGCCCACTTGCCCAGCGTCTGCCCGCGCAATCCCGCCAGCGCCACAAAGTTCAGCAGCGTCACAGCGACGGCAATCATCCAGCCCATCTTTTCCGCAGTACCTCCCGCCAGACGCGCTCCGCCGCCAAGCGAGCGCGCCAGCAGAGTGCTAAAGACAACGATTCAGATCACTACGATGTAATCAATCAAGAGCGCGCCGCAGCGCAGAGAAAAAGGCGCGCGGTATCTCTCCGTATAACTATCTATGGCGCGCGCGCGCGCTTCCGATTCAGGTTGTGATAGTGCTGTGGTTTCGACCATAAGCAGTTTTCAGTTTTCAGTTTTCAGTTTTCAGGCAAGCAGTAATCTGAAAATGATTTGCTGCCAACTGCCAACTGCCAACTAATTCTTCATCCCACCAAAAAGTGGAGCATCGTTTCGCCGAGGCGCAGCTTATCTCCGTTTTCCAGCACGCGCGGCTGGTGCGGAGCCAGACGCACGGTGTCGTTGTCTCTGCCAAGCACCACCGTCCCGTTGACCGAGCCGAGGTCTTCGACGAGAAAAGTTTCGCCCTTGCGCCAGATGCGCGCGTGACGGCGCGAGACTTTCGTCTCCGGGTCAAACTTTGACAGGTCAACCTCCGGGAAAATATTCGAGTGCGGGTCAGAGCGCCCGATCAGGCTGCTGTCCTTCTGCAAGTGAAACGAAGCGTCAAGCTCTGTGGTTCCGGCCACGATCAGCTTGGCGGTGGTGCGTGCCGCCTGCAAAGCCGCGCTCGGGCTGATGCCTGCGAGCGGCTGTTTCGCTCCGCAGTGCGCGCAGAACAAATCGTCCGCAGCGATGCGGCCTCCGCAGAAACCGCAAAAAACCATCTCGACCTGAAGCGTTTCGCCTGCGCCCTGCGCCGCCGTCACCATCCCGTAAGAGACATCGCCGACACGCAATTTTTCAAGATGCGCGGCTAAGGTCTCTCTGAATTCACCCGCCGAACGAAATCGTCCTTCCGGCTTATACTCAACGGCTCGCATCAATATGCGCTCCATCTCGACGGAGATGGCCGGATTGATCTGGCGCGGGCGCGGGTTTTTAGTAAAGTCAAAAATCAGGAGCGGGTTGTCCTGCGGGTCAGAGCCGGTCAGCAAGTGAAACATCGTCGCGCCCAGTGAGTAAATATCAGAACGCGGCTCGACCTTCCCGCTGAACAATTCGGGCGGCGCATAGCCCATCGTCCCGACCGCCGTCACGCCCTTCTCTTCCAGCTTGTTGACCCAGCGCGCGATGCCGAAGTCAATCAACATCACGCGGCCAGAGTTGCCGTCAATCATCAAATTCGCGGGCTTTAAGTCACGATAAATAATCGGCGGGCGACGGTTGTGCAGATAGTCGAGCACGTCCGCCGTCTCCATCCCCCAGATGGTGACGGTCTTTTCATCTATCCGGCCACCGGGCGCATTGCGTTGACGCGAAGAAAAATCGCCGCCCGAAATATATTTCATGACGAGATAAAAACGCCCAGCCACATCATCATAAAAATAATCGTAGATGGTCGGAATCGAAGAATGCTCAAGCGAAGTCAGGAGCAGCGATTCGCGCTTGAAATCTCCGATGGCTTTTTCGTGCTGCGATTCATAGAGATGAGTTTCGATCATCTCTTTGACGGCGCGCGGCGCATCTCCCAGATGCCTGTCTTTAGCGAGATACACAGCGCCCATGCCGCCGCCGCCGATGCGGCGCACGATCTCGTAACGAGTGTTGAGGAGCGTTCCGCCTTCAAGCGGCTTGCTGGCCTGCTTGCGCCCGGAGGTCGAGCCGGGCGGCACTGTGGCTTCTAATTCAGGCGCGCTGCTGTCAGCCCTCACTTCGCCCGTCGTCCGGTCTGGTATCGCATCAGGAGCGAGCGTATCCTGCAAGACGACTTCGCTTGAGGCGGCAGGCTGCGCGGCATCAGGCGGTTGCTCGCCTTCATTATCAATCTGCCCGGTATCAATTTCCGGCTGCATCTGCGCCGCAGTTCCGGATGCAGGCTCACTCGCTGCGCTCGGCGCAGACGGCTCAGGCAACGGGCTGACAGCTTGCTCCGCTTCGTGTGCGTCCTTGTCTGATTCGTCTATTGCGGAAGTGGCTGAAACAGGCTCTGCGGGCAAGCTCTCATCCGGCTCCGTCGCATTTGATAAAGCAGGTGCATTTGAAGCTGCGGCATCGTCAATCTCGCCGGTCTCGACGGCAGGCGAAGCCGTTGCGTCAGAAGCTTCAACAGGCTCGCTGATTCCGAGCGAGTCCAGCGACCCCATCAATGTTTCTTGCATCTCCGGCGCGATGTCGCCTGACGACGCGGATTCCTTGTCGTTCTGAAGCTCTGCCGATTCATACGCGAGGACGCTGCGCGGAGGCTCTTCAGGCATCGGGGCGGGCGCGTCTTCCAGAGTTTCGCTCAGCGATGGTTTGACGTTCTCGATAAGTGGCGGCGGCGCAGGCGGAGTTTGCGGCTGCGGATCAATGGCAGTCGCATTCAGATCGCTGCTAATAATCTGCGGCGGCGGAGCGGAGACAGGCGTAGCCCGCCGCGCGATTCCGCAGTTTCCGCAAAAAGGGTCTTCTGGCGCGCTTGGCGCGCCGCATTCATAACAAAAAGGCATCTTCGAGCCGCTTCGAGGAACTTTTCAATGCGAGGGCTTGACAGTTTTTATCTACTGCCTTCTTTAGAACTCCCTGCCCGCTTCTTAAAAGTAAAGCTGTTCAAACTCTCTCTTAAACTACTTTAACGACGTGAAAGCGTAAGAAGGTCTTGCCGACGATAATCTCATCGCCATCCCGCAGGGGCTGGCGATCACCGGGCAGCAGCCTTCGCCCGCGATTGATAAACGTGCCGTTGGTCGAGCCTAAATCTTCTATCAAATACTGGCCGTTGCGCCGCACGATGCGCGCGTGACGGCGAGAGACTTTGGCCTCCGGGTCGTCCGCGTCCAGATCAACGTCTGGAAAGATGCCGCCGTCTGCGTCCCAGCGCCCGATCTGCGATTCATCTTCGCTCAAAGGAAACTGCTTGCCTGCGGAACGCCCGCGCTCTATGACGAGGCGTGCGTGCGCGCCTTCCATCAGAGAGATAGAGCCTTGCGAAATGGCATACGCGCGTGCAGGCTCTTTGGCCTCGCTCTCGGCTTTTTCTGGAAGAGGAGATTCATTCATCAGCTTATCACCCGTTGTGCCGCCACCCGTGTCGCCCGTATCTACGGACTTTTTGACACGCGCGGAAGCGGTCAAAAACGCACCGCATTCGTCGCAGTACTGTGAGCCATCAAGGTTTTCCGTACCGCACCTGTCGCAGTTCGTCATACACACTCGTCCTCTTTGCGATTGCGCCCCTCTTGAGTGAGAAAGCTTTTCGGGCGCAACCCCTTCGCTCGCGCCGCTGGCCGGGGACTCCGGCGCGAGAAACCCTTGCATTGTAGCGCGAAACGAAAAGTTGAGACAACAATAGCTTTGAGAGTCCGAGTCTGAGTTCCGAGAGCCTGCTTCTATTTCTGCTTCTACGCTTTAGACTCCGCGCGTGATTGTTTATAATGAAACCGTTCGCGCGTTTTTAACGTAGAAGCTTTTCTAGCGCGGGCATTTATAAGGATTTCGCGCCGGATTCGGTGATTGAACACGCGATTTGTGGACGGGCATCCAATCTCTCATTTAACCATTAAAGGAATCGCATCAACATGGCATTGAGCCGAAGAAAGAAAATTATTATTGCGGTCTCGGCGGTCGCCGTGCTCGGGCTGATTATTATCATCAGCGTTTTTGCCAGCCGGAAGGACGAACCGGAAGTGACGGTTTATTCCGTTGTAGTTAGAGACGAGCTGCGCTCGACCGTCACGGCTTCGGGCGAGATTCGACCCATTCAATTTATCAACCTGACGAGCGAGGTCGCGGGTCGCATCGAAGAAATCTATGTCAAAGAAGGCGACATGGTGTCAAAGGGACAGCCCCTTGTACGGCTTGACCCGACACAACTCCAATCCAGTCAGGATGCACAACTCGCAGCCTCGCAGGCAGCCTTGAATGATGTGCAGAACGCGCGCACACAGATTATCGCCGCCGAAAATTCCGTCGCGCAGGCGCAGCAGGGCGTGACGGTGGCAGAAGCCGGTGTGTCACAGCAGCGCCAGCAGCTTGTCAACACACAGATCGCCCTTAACACGGCTCAACGCGAGTTGAAGCGCACGACCGAGCTGGTCGAATCCGGTGTCGCTTCGCGCTCGGAATACGATGCTGCGAAAGATCGCTACGATACTGCGTTCGCGCTGCATGAATCGCAAAAGATTTCTGTGCAGGAAGCCATCGCCCGCGCCAATCAGGAGCGCGTTCGCGTGCGTGATGCTAAGAGGTCAGTTGACTCTGCGCGCATCAGCGTGCGTTCCAGTGAATCCAACGCGAGCCGCCAGCAGGCTCTCCTGCGCGGAGAGACCAGCCAGCGCGACAAGGCCACGCAGCTTTCTCCCTTGAGCGGCGTCATCGCCGACATCCCTTCAAAGGTCGGAACATTTGCCGTCGCCAGCCTTTCTTCAACGCCGCTTTTGACCATCGCGGACATGTCCACGATCAACGTCGAAGTCAAAGTTGACGAAACCGAAATCGCCAATGTCGAAGTCGGCCAGCCCGTCAAAATTAAAGTTGATGCATTCACTGACCGCGAGATTGTGGGACAGGTGACGCAGAAAACTCCGCTCGCGGTCGGCAAATCCGCGACGCAGGGCGGCCTTTCAAACACCATCAACGTGCAGGAAGCCAAAGAGTTTCGTGTCGTTATCCAGCTTAAAGACATGCCCGACGAAGTGCGCAACGGCCTGCGCCCCGGCATGAGCGCGACTGCGACCATTACGACCAAAGTCAAGAACAAGGTCTTGGCCGTGCCGCTTCAGGCCATCGTCGAGAAGCCTGCGACGCCCGCCGGCGACGCTTCCCCTGCCCCGACCGTAGCGGGCAGCGTGCCGCAGCCTTCGCCCGCCGGAGAGAAGCCCAAAGACATCAAGGGCGTCTACATCATGGATGGCAAGAAAGTGAAATTCGTAGAGGTTGCCACCGGCATCACCGGCGAATCTGATATAGAGATTACGAGCGGCGTCAGCGAAGGCATGAAAATTATCACCGGGCCGAGTCGTATCTTAAAAACCTTAAAAGAAGGCACGACCGTCAAGGAACAAACGACCAAACCCGGCGCACAGGCAAACGCCAATGCAAGTTGAGGCCGAATAATGAGCGAACCAACCGCAACTCTGGAAGCGACCATACAGGAAGGCGTGCTCAATCACGGCGAGCTACTGGCGCGTGATGCCGTCCCCGCTTCTCTGATTTCGATGCGCGACATCTGGAAAACATACCAGATGGGATCGGAAGAAGTGCATGCCCTGCACGGCGTCTCTTTCGACGTGCAGAAGGGCGAGTATCTTGCCATCATCGGGCCGTCCGGCTCCGGCAAATCCACGCTGATGAATCTTATCGGCTGTCTCGACACGCAGAGCAAGGGGCTATACTGGATTAACAGCAAGCTCGTTTCGGCAATGGACGACGACGAGCTGGCGCGCATCCGCAACAAGGAAGTCGGGTTTGTCTTTCAGACCTTTAACCTGCTGGCGCGCGCCACTTCCCTGCATAACGTCGAACTGCCGCTCATCTATGCGGGCATCAGTTCCGGCGAGCGTCACGAGAAAGCCAAGCACGCGCTCGCCTCCGTAGACCTGGCAGACCGCATGATGCACAGGCCGAACGAGCTTTCGGGCGGTCAACGCCAGCGCGTCGCCATCGCGCGTGCGCTGGTCAACCATCCCTCGATTCTGCTGGCCGATGAGCCTACGGGCGCGCTCGATACTGCGACCAGCTCCGACATCATGAACCTTTTCGAGAAGCTCCATGCGGAAGGCAACACGATCATCGTCGTCACACACGAAGCGGACATCGCCGCCCGCGCGCATCGCGTCATCTCAATCCGCGATGGTCTAATCGAGAAGGACGAACGAATCAGATAAAGCAGTCCCAAGTCCCAAGTCTCAAATCCCAAGTCATTCAAACCAATTCTTTTGACTTGAGACTTGGGACTTGGGACTTGGGACTTGTTAAATGCGTTTCCATTTATCGTCACTCTGGGAATCGTTCCGCGTTGCGCTTGCCAGCCTGCGCTCTAACAAGCTGCGGACGGCCTTGACGCTGGTTGGAATTGTCGTCGGCGTCTCGGCTGTCATCGCCGTCGTCACCATCATCAAAGGCTTAGACCAGACGGTCGCCACCACCTTCTCTTCGCAAGGCTCTACGGTCTTCACGGTCGCCAAAAGGCCGCTCATCATCACCTCGCGCGAAGATTTTATAAAGTTCAACCGCCGCAAAGATGTGACGCACGAAGACGGAGAAGCCATCGCGCGACTCTGTCCGGCTTGCTGGCGCACTGGGATTGCCGCCAACGCGCGCGAGTTGGTCAAGCACGCAGATCAAAAATCCGAAGACGTGCCCGTGCGCGGCGTCACGCTCTCGATGTTCGACATCGAAGACGTGAGCATCGAAGCGGGGCGCGCGTGGTCTGACAGCGAGGCCGAAGCCGGAGACGATGCCTGCGTGGTCGGCGCAGACATTTTGGAAAATTTGTTTGGCAGCGCGCTGCCCGATCAGGTTGTCGGCAAAGAGATACGCCTTGCGGGACGCCCGTTTCATATCGTCGGCGTCGCGGAAAAGCAGGGCAAGATTTTCGGCTTCTCGCGCGACAATTTTGTCTTTATTCCTTATCCGACTTATCAAAAGATTTTCGGCGCGCGTGATTCGATTACGATTCACATACAGGTTCCCGAAACCGCGCGGCTCGAAGAAGCGCAGGATCAGGTGCGCGCCATCATGCGCAACCGGCGCGGCAAAAATTTCAGCGACGAAGACGACGGCTTTGCTCTCGAATCGCAGGATGTCTTTCTGAATCTCTACGGGCAGGCGACATCGAATATCTACATCGTGACCATCGGCGTCGCGGCCATCTCGCTCGTTGTCGGCGGTATCGTCGTCATGAATATCATGCTCGTCTCCGTCACCGAAAGAACGAAAGAGATTGGCATTCGCAAAGCAGTCGGCGCGCGGCGCATAGACATTCTCAGGCAATTTCTGATTGAAGCGGTGACGGTCACGGCCATCGGCGGAGCTATCGGCGTTGTCACAGGCTTTGCCCTCGCTTACCTGCTCTCGTTTCTGATGGGCTTTCCATTATTGCTGAGCATCAACTCGGCTGTGCTCGGCGTCGGCGTGTCGTCCGTCGTCGGCATCATCAGCGGTCTCTGGCCTGCGTGGCGCGCGGCGCGGCTCGACCCGATTGAAGCTTTAAGAGCGGAATAAGTGTGGAAAATTATCAAACGGTTGGGGAGATTCTAAAGTTTGTTCTTATCGCTCTTGGTTTGTTAGCGGTCGCTTTAATAATTTTCGGGCCTGTCTATTTGCTGTTGCGTG
>JACMLC010000394.1 GCA_014379795.1 Pyrinomonadaceae bacterium | reverse complement strand
TTGTGACGCTAAGTTCAATAGTTACTTGAAGTAAGGTCTGGTAAGAGATTGAATCGGCGTACAATCGGCGAACGGAAATCCGCGAAATGGGCATTGCACCTTGATCTCCTGTCAACGCCATAGATAGCGCGAAAAATTTATTTGCACAGGTGTGGAAAACTTGAGTCAGTCTCTCTCTCAAGGGCGCGAAAGGAAACTCATACCAACAATATCTGGGTGCGTCATCTTTTCCACCGGAGGGTTATATTGACACAGCCTTTTCGTGTATTGTATGCTGCGGGGAAAAATGATACATGTTAATTGTTTTAGAAATAGCTTTGCACTGGACTTAAAAAATCTCTAACACCTGCGATTTCTTCAGTTAACTGTTGAAAGCGATATGTCGGCACAGTCATTGCTATATTAGGTTGCCGATTTGTTATCGCATCCCCTTGCGAAATATGAAACGTTAGCAAAATGCAGTCGGCGCTTAATTCGTTAAAAAGGAAAAATGATGAAACCTATCAAACATGCCGAGAAGGGCTTGACCGTCCTTGCCAATGGCTTGTTCAATACCATTCAGTCAGTCAATAAGTATAAGCCAAATCCATCTTTTACCCCGAAGTGGTCAGATAAGCCCCTTCTGAAGTCATGGCAAAAGTCAAAGCCGACTCTCGGTTTTCCGCGCACGACCGATTCGCTCTGCCCGCAGTGTGTGATCGAGGCGCGCGAAGCGATTATCAGCGGCAAGAGAGATGTGAGCGACCTGCTCAATGAAAAGATCGGAGAGATTAAAGCTCAGATCATCGAGCGCGACGGCCAGATTTGGATGATCAAGGATTGCGCCGTTCACGGTCACTTCGAAGACATCATGGCGATTGATTCGAAGTTTCTCATGCACATCGAAAAGATGTTTCCGGGGCGCGATATTCAGGCTCACAGCGATGAGAAGCTGCACAATCATGGCTCCAGCACGATCAAGTACGGTCGCGGCAGTGTGCTGACGGTGGATTTGACCAATCGCTGCAACATGATGTGCGACCCGTGCTTCATGGATGCCAATCAGGTCGGCTTTGTACACGAGTTGAGCTTTGAAGACATCAAGGAAATTCTTGATAACGCGATCTCGATTAAGCCGCGTCGCCAGATGTCCGTACAGTTCTCGGGCGGCGAGCCGACGATTTCGCCGCACTTTTTAGAAGCGGTCAAATACTCGCGCAAGGTTGGTTACAACAGCGTGCAGGCAGCGACCAACGGTATCGAGTTCGCCAAATCAAAAGACTTTTGTAAGCAGGCTGCCGAAGCCGGTCTGCGTTATGTTTATTTGCAGTTCGATGGTATCGGCAACGATGCTAACAGCCATCGTCAGGTCGGAAATCTTTTCGACGTGAAGCTGCGCGCCATCAACAACCTGCATGAAGCGGGCGTTGAGATCGTGCTGGTAACGACGCTGGTCAACGGCATCAACAACGATCAGGTCGGCTCGATCATTCGCTTCGCGCTCGACAATCCGAAGAAGGTCGCGTTCCTTTCATTCCAGCCCGTTTCATTCACCGGGCGCGATGAAGAGATTACCCCGGAGCGTCGCATGCAGCAGCGTTACACGCTCTCGCATCTGGCTCTGGATGTAAAAGCGCAGGTCGGCATCACGGAGCCGACGCGCGATTGGTTCCCGCTCTCTCTGATGGGAGCATTCGCGGACTTTGCAGACCTTGTGCATGGCCCGGATGCCGAATGGGGACAGGTTTCCTGCGGCTGCCATCCGAACTGCGGTGTCGGTACTGCCGTGATGATTGACAAGGAAACCAAAGAGATGAGTCCCGTGCCGGAGTTTTTGAACATTCCGGGACTGGTCAAAGACATGCAGAAGATCACTGACGCCGCGCGCGGCAAGTGGATGTCGAATCTGATGATGGGTCTGACGCTTTTGAAACACTATAATCCGTACAAAGCGCCGACGCATTTCACTTTGTATGAGTTGTTCAAGAAGTTTGACAAATCATTCGGCCTGACCGGCAAAGATTACGGTAAGGTTGACGGCCAGCGTTCAAAAGAAGACATCGAGAAGCGTCGCTCGGATCGCTGGAACTTCCTCTTTATCGCGGGCATGTGGTTTCAGGACTTGTTCAATTACGACTTCCGCCGCACGGAGATGTGCATCATCCCGTATGGCACACAGGAAGGCGAAATCTCCTTCTGCGCTTACAACACGGGCATCGGTTGGAGAAACATCATCGAGCACATGCACCAGAATGCGACCGTCGCCAAGTGGTATCAGGAAAATGGCCGCCATGAAATCTTTGCGCGTGGCAAAGAGGTCACGCTCAATGACCCGACGCATAACATGATCCTGAACGAGATTGACATCCAGCGCCCGAATAAGCCGCAGATGGAAGGCCCGAAGACGGCTGCGGAAGAGGCCGCTGCGATGCGCAGGCTTTACCAGCAGATGGTCTTGGATAAGCAGAACATCAAAGGCGAGAAGCCCGTCCAGATTCAGGGCTTGGGACGCGAGAAGAAGTCTTCAGTCGCTTCTGTTTAATTATCAACCTCGTCTCTCTTTGCAGATGAACCCTGTGAATGCCTGTCAACATTTACAGGGTTCATCTGCGCCATGCCAAAAGAAACGTTCTGCGCGCTTGACCACCACCGTTTGAGGCATGTTAAATTGTAGCTTCAGGAAATGGCCTGAATAGTTTTAAGTTTTAACCTGAATGGAGATTTGAGAAAATCTATGGCAATCGTGACAGTTAATCAAGGCGAATCCATCGAGAGCGCGTTGCGCCGCTTTAAGCGCCGGGTGATGACCGAAGAAATTATCAAGGATGCTAAGAAGCATGCGTTCTTCATGCCGCCCGGACAGAAGGCGAAGCTGAAGTCGGCTCTTGCGCGCAAGCGCAATAAGAAAAAGGGTCGCCCACGTATCCAGCGTGATTAGACCGCGCAAATGTTTTTGCGCTCACCTTGCAGGGCAAACTTTCGCAAGTCCTGCCAGTGGCCGATACGGATAGTTTCCCGGTAAAGCGTAATTTTACGCCTCTAGCGTTAGGTCAACCGTCTGAGCGAACGGTAGCAGTCAACAACACGTCCGCTCAGACGGTTTGTTTTTTGCCATGACACGCATCCTGCTGACCAACGACGATGGCATACACTCGGACGGCCTCATTAAGTTAGAAGAGGCTCTGCGCGAGGTGGGAGACGTGTACACGGTCGCGCCCGCATCCGAGATGAGCGGAGCTTCGCATAGCCTGACGCTCGCCAGACCCCTGCGCATACGCCGGATTGATGAACGGCACTGGACTGTTGACGGGACTCCGACGGACTGCGTGACGCTGGCTTTAAACAAGATCATTCCTGAAGACGAGCGCCCGCACATCTGCGCTTCGGGCATCAATCACGGCGGCAACCTGGGAGACGACGCGACCTATTCCGGCACTGTGGCGGGCGCGCTCGAAGCGACTATTTTGGGCGTGCCGGGACTGGCTTTTAGCCTTGTCGCGCGCGAGAATTTTGATTTCACAGAGGCCGCGCGCTTTGCCGTCACAGCTTTGCGCAAAGTTCTGACCGAAGGCTTGCCCGAAGGCACGCTCTTGAATGTCAACATTCCGCGCCGGGAAATCAAAGGCGTGCGCGTCACGCGGCAGGGAATTAAAAATGCGCGCCCGGTTATCAGCGAGCACATAGACCCGCGCGGCAAGCCTTATTTCTGGATTGGCGAAGAGTATTTTACTTCCGACTCGGCGGTTGACGGAACGGACTATCAGGCCATCGAGCAGGGCTACATCTCCGTGACGCCGCTCAAGAGCGACATGACGGATCATCGGGCGTTGACAGCCATTGAGACGTGGAATTATCTCAATACGAGCGAAGTTTTACAGAAAAGCTAAAGCACATTTTTGTTTTGAGAAAGATTGGATCGGAGCAAGCGCTTTTGAGTTCGGCACCACTTCGTCCCCCCTCTACACAATCCGGATATCGCATTCCGCGCGAGCGGATGGTGGAACGCCTGCGCGATCATTACCGCATCGGGGATGCGCGCGTGTTGGAAGCGATGCGCGCCGTGCCCAGACATCTCTTCGTGCCGGAAGCTTTGCAAGCCCGCGCCTACGGAGACCACGCGTTGCCGATAGCCGCCAATCAAACTATCTCGCAGCCCTTTATCGTGGCGCGAATGACAGAGTTGCTTGAGCTTGACGACCGCAGCCGCGTGCTTGAGATCGGAGCCGGTTCGGGTTATCAAACAGCCGTGCTTTCAAAAATAGCCGCGCAGGTCTTCGCCATCGAACGCATCCCGGAACTGGCGCGAGAATCGCAGGCGCTGATTCGCCGTTTGGAAATTTATAACGCGACTATCAAATGTTTCGACGGCACCAGAGGTTGGAGCGCATATGCTCCATACGACGGGATTCTGGTGGCGGCAGGAGGGCCGAATGTGCCTGAGCCGCTCCTTGCGCAATTAAAGGTCGGCGGACGCCTTGTGCTTCCCGTCGGCGAGAGGCGCGAAGCGCAAACGTTGATTCGCGTCTTGAGAACAGAGAAAGGATTCGAGCGAGAAGATCACGGCGCGTGCGCCTTCGTGCCGTTGATAGTACATCATGGTTGGTCGTCGCAAACGTAGCTTTAATTTCGGGTTCTCAAATCAAACAAATTAGATTTGAAATTTGGAATCTGAAATTGAAGATTTAAAGTTATGGATTTTATTTACCAGCTATTCGATCAGCTCAAGCATTACCTCAATCCGAATACGATTGTGGCGGCGGGTTACTTTGTTCTGGTCTTCGTCGTCTTTGCCGAAACAGGTCTGGCCGCAGGATTCTTTTTGCCGGGTGACTCGCTGCTGGTCGTCGCGGGGCTGTTCGCGGCGCGGGGCGATCTGAATGTCTTTATTTTGTTGAGCACGCTTTTCGTCGCTGCTGTGGTGGGTGATGCTGTCGGATATTACACAGGCTCGAAGATGGGGCCGCGCATTTTCAGCCGCCAGAAATCGCTGCTGTTCAAGCCGAGCCACTTGCAGAAGGCGAATGAGTTTTATGAGAAGTACGGCGGCAAGACGATTATCATCGCGCGCTTCGTGCCGATTGTGCGTACCTTCGCGCCGATTGTCGCGGGCGCGGCCAAGATGCCTTATCGCCGTTTCGTGATGTTCAATGTCGTCGGCGGCTTCCTCTGGGTTTTTTCGATGATTCTTGGCGGCTATTTTCTAGGCAATCTGGTCGAGCGCGCTTTCGGCATCAAACTCGACGAGCATATAGAGAAGGTCGTCATCGTCGTCGTCTTATTGTCATTAATGCCGCCGCTCTACGAATATCTCAAATCAAGAAGAGAGAAAGCACGCGCCGCACGCGCCGACAGTGCAGGGGTTTGACTTAGAGCTAACGCTAACCTAGAATCCAAAAGCTTTCTTTTGTCGGGGCGTAGCGCAGCCTGGTAGCGCGTTCGGTTCGGGACCGAAAGGTCGGAGGTTCGAATCCTCTCGCCCCGAAAATTTACGAGAAGCAGCCGCTCAAAGATGGGCGGCTGTTTTGCTTTTATAAATCATGCGAATCAAGAGTAGAAATAAATTCGCGGCTTTTACTCTTTGCGTCTTGCTACTTTGCGGTCTTTGCAGTTAAGACCTTTTTTAACGCAAAGGACGCAAGGATTTAGGACGCAAAGGAACGCAAAGAATTTCTACTCTTGATTGACATAAATCACTTTCTGACGGGCGATTCTTTCAGACCAAAGCTATGAGCGGGGCGTCTAACCACACATGACAAG
>JACMLC010000393.1 GCA_014379795.1 Pyrinomonadaceae bacterium | reverse complement strand
AGGCTTTCAGGACAACGCTGCAATCGGTTGACGGATTGCCCGTGCAGGTCATCGCGCCTGAACTCAAGCTCACGCTCACGCCCATCGCCCTGCAATCTTTTCCGGAAGCAGAGCGATACGCGGAGGCTTTGCGATTGACGACGGAAGATTTTGCGCGCCCTTTCGATCTGGCAAGAGGCCCGCTCGTGCGTGTCGGCTTGCTGCAACTGGCGGAAGATGACCATGTGCTTTACGTCAACATGCATCACACCATTACGGATCGCTGGTCGGGCGCGGTCTTTGAAAAAGAGTTGGTGATTTTGTATCAGGCCTTTGCGATGGGGCAGCCTTCGCCCCTGCCGGAACTCCCGATTCAGTTTGCAGATTACGCCGTGTGGCAGCGCGAGCGTATGAACAGCGAGATTTATCAGAAAGAGCTGGCTTATTGGAAAAAGAAGTTGTCAGGCGCGCCCTTCATTATTGATTTTCCGACGGATTACCCGCGCCCTCCGATCCAAAACTTTAACGGCGAGCGCGTCTATGTCAATTATGCGAAGAGCCTGTTAGATGGGTTGAAAGAGCTGAGTCGTCGTGAAGGCGTGACGATGTTCATGACTTTGATGGCGGCTTATAACATCCTGCTCTATCGCTACACGCGGCAGGAAGACATTCTCGTCAGCGCGCCGATTGGCAATCGCATTCGTCCTGAAACGGAAAACATTGTCGGTTATCTGCTCAACCTGCTCATCCTGCGGACAGACCTTTCGGGCAATCCGACCTTCCGCGAACTTCTCAAGCAGGAACAGGAAATATGCATCGGCGCGTTCGCACATCAGGAGCTGCCCTTCGGCAAACTGGTGCAGGAACTGAAGCCGAAACAAGACCCCAGCCGTAATCCAATCGCACAGGTCGCCTTTCTGTATCTGGATTTTCCAGAGACGACGAGCATGGAATTTCTGGGACTGACCGCGCGCCACATAGACATAGATAACGGCGCGTCCAGATTCGACATTACGCTTTCGATGACCGAGACCTCGGAAGGTTTTACAGTCTGTCTTGAGTACATCACAGACCTCTTTTCGCGCGACAGAATGGAGCGGATGGCGAAGCATCTGGAAGTCCTACTCGAAGCTATCATTGCCAACCCGGACGCGCGAATTTCGCAGCTGCCCCTGCTCTCAAGGGAGGAGGAGCGGCAGTTGCGTGACGAGTGGCATGATACTGCGACAACATTTCCTCAAACCTCTCTCATGCCGGATTTATTCGAGAGCCACGCCGAACGACAACCGGAAGCGACGGCGTTGCTCTGGGAAGATGAGAGGATAAGCTATGGCGCACTGAACCACAGAGCTAATCAATTTGCGAGACACTTGCAATCGCTTGGCGTCGGCACGGAAGTGAAAGTCGGCGTGCTCCTTGAGCGTTCGCCGGAACTGGTGGCCGCGCTGCTCGGCACACTCAAGGCGGGCGGCGTCTATTTGCCTTTGGACCCTCAATATCCGCGAGAGCGTCTCGGCTTCATGATGGAAGATGCTGGCGTGTCCGTACTCATCACCCATGCGGGTCTTTACGAACAACTGCCGCCGCATCAAGCCGGAATCGTTGACCTCGAAACGTCACGCGGTAGGATTGAGCAGGAGGGCATTGAGAATCTCAAGCTTCGGATAGACCCTGAGCAAGCCGCTTACATCATCTACACTTCAGGTTCGACGGGCAGACCGAAAGGCGTGGTGGTCGAGCACCGCCAACTGCTCAACACGCTGCAAGCAGGCCAGGCTGCATTAAATTTCATGTCTGATGATTGCATGCCGTGCCTCGCGCCTTTCTCTTTCGACATCTCTCTGTTCGAGTTGTTGATTCCGCTCATCACAGGTGGCCGCTGTCTGCTCGCCTCCGGTCGTGAAGTGCTGGATGCTTCAGCCGCCTCAAAAGTCTTGAAGGAAGCGACCGTGATACACGCCGTGCCTTCACTCATGCGGCGGCTCATCGGCTTGGCTGTTGAAAATCGGGCGGAGCAGCATGCACGACTCAGGCAACTTCTGGTTGGAGGCGACGCGGTTCCGCCTGAGCTGATAGAAGAGATGCATCAGGCGATTCCTTCGGCACAGGTGACGGTGCTGTATGGCCCGACCGAGGCGGCGATGGTTTGCGCCAGCTCTTCCGTCGCGCGGGAGCAGAAGCTGTTACACCAACTTGTCGGAAGACCGATGAGTAACACCGTCATCAGGCTTTTGGACCAGCAGGGAAATCTCGTGCCGGTTGGGATCGACGGAGAGCTTTGTATCGGAGGCGCGAGCGTCGCCAGAGGCTATCTGAACCGGCTCGAACTGACAGCCCAAAAATTCGCTCCCGACCCCTTCAGCAAGGATGCGTCCGCAAGGCTTTACAGAACCGGAGACCTCGGGCGGTATTTGTCCGACGGCACGATCATTTTTACGGGACGCAGTGACGAGCAGGTCAAGGTGCGCGGCTTTCGCATTGAGTTGGGCGAGATTGAATCTGCGCTTAAAGAGCATGAAGGCATACGTGAGTGCATTGCCCTCACACGCGAAGACACGCCCGGCGACAAACGCCTCATCGCCTATCTGGTCGCCGCAACGCCGGAAGGCTCAACCCTCAACACCAGCGAGCTACGCGGCTTTCTTAAAGCACGCGTGCCGGAATACATGCTGCCCTCGGCTTTTGTTTTTCTCGAACAGTTGCCGCTCACGCCCAACGGTAAGGTAGATAAAAAAGCTTTGCCCGCGCCCGATCTTGAACGGCCTGAATTGGAGACCGCTTTTGTCCCACCTGAAACGCCGACCGAACAAAGATTGGCCGTCATCTGGACCGGACTGCTCGGCATTAATCGAGTTGGTCTCTTTGATAACTACTTCGAGTTGGGCGGCGACTCGCTGCTCGCCACACGGCTCGCCTCTCAAATCCGTAAAGTCTTTGAAGTCGAGCTGCCGCTCAAAGACCTTTTCCAGCATCCGACTCTGGCCGAACTGTCCGCCATCATCGAAGAAGCAGTCATGACCCAGATGGAAGAGATGAGCGATGAAGAGGTCGAAGAGTCTTTGCAGGGCGGCTTTTGAGCCGCTCCTTTTATCAAACGACTGGCGTTTTGATCTCAGGAAGCGTCGTCAATCCGTATGGAAGAATGTAGCCGTCCTGAGCCGTGACGGCGGCCAGAGCAGAGCCGAGCGTCGGGTGAGGCTCAAGCCCCATCCGGCGAACCGTTTCGGCTTCAAGCGTTGAGACGAGCAGCAGCCGGAATCGTTCCGCCTTACGTCTTAATCCCCACGCCGTCTGTCCGTTGATCTTGTAGTCTTCGACCAGCATCCGCGCGGTCGCGCTTGAGCCTCCCTCGACAAACCACCGCAGGAAATCATCGCGTCCCAATCCTCCCGCGCACTTCGCCAGCGCGATCATCGTTCCGCCTTCTTCGAGGAGTCCGGCAGACTGCTCCATCGCCTTGTGCGATTGAATCAGGTTAATGTCTTTCGGCGCGCCGCCCGCGCTGACGATGACCAGCGGCCTGCGCTCGTTTACGGAGAGCGCGTGCTTTGCCTTGTACTCTGCACAACCGCGACGATGCGCTTCACGCCAGTCTCCGGCATAGACGGCAGCGATCTCGTTATCTCTATTGAGCACAGTGTTGACGAGAAACGAGGGGTTCAACATTCCCACGGCCTCTTCCATGTCCTGATGAACGACGTTGCCATCAAGACATCCCGAAACGATTCCGGCGCGTTTTTCCAGCGTCTGACGGTCGAAAGAGAGCAGGTGGTTAGCTTGTATCGAACGCTCGGCAGCGCATCCGGGCAAGATGGCTTTGCGGCCTCCCGAAAATCCCGCGATGTAATGAAAAGAGATCGCGCCGACGACGATCACATGATCGGCTTCGACCAGCTTGCGATTCAACACAACCTCGGTTCCGCGTGCAGT
>JACMLC010000392.1 GCA_014379795.1 Pyrinomonadaceae bacterium | reverse complement strand
TGAGCTTTCTCGATCTACCGCCGATTCTTGAGCGCATGTTGCTCGTTTCCGACAAAATCAGCGACCTCAACTTTTCCGTCGGCCAGCCGCCGCAGGTCGAGATTAACGGCAAGCTAACGCCCGTCGAGCCGCTCGGTCTGAAAAAGCTTTCGCCGTATCAAACCGAAGTGATTGCCATGACCCTAATGAAGGGCAACCCCGATGCCGCTTCACGCTTGGCGCGCACGGGAACGGCAGACCTTAGCTACAGCTTGCCCTCGCGGACGCGTTTTCGCGTCAACATTTTTCAGCAGCGCGGAACTTACGCCATCGTCATGCGCGTCATTCCGACTTCTGTTCCGACCGTCGCCTCGCTCAATCTGCCGCCGCAGCTTTCCGACATCGCCGAGCTGCGCAACGGCATCGTGCTGCTGACAGGCCCGACCGGCTCAGGCAAAAGCTCTACGCTCGCGGCCATCATAGACCGCATCAACGAGACCAAGCATTATCACGTCGTCACCATCGAAGACCCATTGGAGTTTTTGCACACGCACAAGAATTCGACCATCAACCAGCGCGAGGTCGGGACAGATACGGAAGATTTTCCGTCCGCCTTGCGCGCCGCGCTTCGACAGGCTCCGAAAGTTATCTTGATTGGCGAGATGCGTGACTTCGAGACGACAGAGATCGCTATGGAAGCCGCAGAGACAGGCCATCTGGTCTTTTCCACCTTGCACACGATTGATGCTTCCAAGACGGTTGACCGCATCATCGGCCTCTATCCGAAAAATGAAGAGCAGGTGATTCGCACGCGTCTCGCGCAAACGTTTCGCTACATCGTCTCGCAACGATTGATTCCGCGCGCCGATGGGCGCGGTCGCGTCGCAGCCGTAGAGATTCTCATGTCCAGCCCGCGCACGCGCGAGTACATAGAGCAGTGCGAGGCGCACGGCAAGTCTCTGCTGGACGCGATGCGCGACGGCGTGATTGACGGCATGCAGGATTTCGACACCGTCATCAAAGACCTTATCGAGCGCAAAATCATCACGCTCGAAGACGGCCTGACCTTTGCCACCAACCAGAACAACCTTCAGCTCGCGCTCAAGGGTCTCTCTTCGACAGAAGATTTTATACGCGCCGAAGAAGCCACCATCGGCGCAAGCAATCAATACGATTCCATGCTCAGCATGATTGAATAAACAGGACCCGGGGGGCAGGGGACAGGGGGCAGTAAAATGGAAATCGCTTTTGTCCTGACCCCTGTCCCCCGGCTCCTGACTCCTGCTTTTAGAGAACGCTTATGATTATTACCTGCACTAGCTGCTCTATGCGTTTGCAAGTGGATGACGAGAAAGTCCCTGCGCGCCCGTTCACGCTGCGTTGTCCGAAGTGCCAGAGCATCGTTCACGCGCAGCCAGTCACTGGAGCGTATGAGGAGAGCGCGCTGGCGCGTGGCAACTCGCCCGCGTCCGGTCATCCGCGTCTCGAATCGCCCGCGCCCACGCCGCCTTACAAGCTAGACGCTTCTGCCGATAAAAAGAGCGCGGCGAATAGTGTTGATGAAAGCTCTTCTGCGGATAGTAAAGATTTGCTGCGGATGCTGGCGACGCTCTTGCAGCGCGGCACGCAGACTGCGGACAACGCGCGGCCTTGGCGACGAAGCGTGCTGATTTGTGTCGGAGAGATGCACCGCGAGGCTGTGGCGCGCGCGCTGGCCGAAAACGTCTATGATGTGTATGTCGCCGAAAATAAGGCGCAGGCCGTCGAGCGCATGCGCGATGAGCGGATGGACGTTTTAGTGCTGGCCGCAGATTTCGATGTGGCAGAGCAGGGCGAAGCCTTCATCCGGCGCGAAATCAATTCTTTGCGACCGCCTGAACGACGCCGCCTGTTTCTGGTTCAGCTCACAGACACAGGGCGCACGCAGGACGCGCATGCGGCCTTTATCGGCAATGTGAGCCTGATCGTCAACAATGAAGATATTGAAAAAATGGGGCGCGCGCTGGAACGTGCCCTTCGCGACTACAACGAGCTGTATCGAAGTTTCAATGAAGTATTAAAAGTCAGCCCCATCTGACGGCTGAGGTAAACGTCGCTCAGGAATTTCTTCTGAGAGAGAAAAACTTAAGCCCCATCCGGTGAACTCGATTTCAATTACGCCGGATGGGGCTTAAACGTGCGACATCAGAAATTAACGTTTTATCGTTTAATGTTCTCGATGCTGGTTGCCAACACGTCGTTCCACGCGCAGATGGCGACCTTCTTCGGTGGCATGGGCAACGGAATGTTGGGCAAATCCGTAAAGGTATTGCCAACGATGGTGGCCGCACCGAGCCGCACCCAGCCCTTGCCGAAATCAGCCCACACAGGCACCTGCATGCGGAAGTTATCGCTGACTCCGGATTGCGTGATACGGCCTGAGAGAACAGTCTTGCCGCCGGCGGAAGGAGCGAGCTGATATTCGAATTTGTAAGCGGGCACCTCCGTGCCGTAGATCCACTGGTCGAAGAACCAATCTATCTTTCCGTTATCCAGCAGGTCCATATCGCGCGTGATGTGTTTCTCAACGATCTTCTTGAAATCATTGGTCGAGACATCCTTGTTAAAGTAGGTCTTGACAAAATCCTTCATCATCACCTTGAACCGCGCATCCGGGTCTCCCTCCTTGTTGCGCTGGTCATACATCATCATTCGCAACATGTGCAGGATATAGCCGCCTTTGGGATAGATCAGGAATCGCGTGGCGCCGCCGACCTTGGCATTGCTTAAGCGATAGCCTTGCGTGACCGGGCCGATGGTGTATGGCTTGCGGCCTTTGGTGGCGCGTTGCGGGTCAACGATCATCTTGCGCTGGTTCTCCCAGAAGGTCGTGAACTTATTAAAGTCTTTGACGGCGTGTTGCACATAGAGCGAGGCTGAGAATTCCGAAAAACCTTCGCTCATCCACTGGTCGTGATAACTGGTCCAGCCGAGCACATGACCCCACCATTGGTGTGCGATCTCGTGCGGCCCGACGTACTGCCAGAAATCGCTCGTTCCTCCCTGCGAGCCCATCAGGCTGGCGCGCGTCGTCTGGTCTATAAACGCCGTAAAGGGCATGTAGACGAGTGTCGGCCATGCCTGCCCGAAGTTCCCGGCCGGCTGCTGGGTCATGGCGATGCGTCCGTAGGGCGGGACTCCGAAGTAGTTGTTATAGATACGCACGGAGTTCTGCGCGTCCGCCAACTGCGCGTCGGCGCTGCCGGTCGTGGACATGCTCTCGATACCGGTCGTGCCGCCCGCGCGCCTCGTATCTTCTTTGGCCTGTGATGCGGGATCGCTGGCATTAACGCTCAAAATTTGTTGATATGTCCTGATGTAGCCCGGCACCTCGCGGTTCGCATAAAATTCAACTAGAAAATCACCGTTCTCTTTGTCAACGGCCTCTTTCTTCTTGAACTTTCCGTAATTGAACCCGGCGACGGCCAGCTCAATGTTACCGCTCGTCCAGTGACTGACGGTGACATTGTTCTCCACTCTTTCCGGCTCGGCCAGCTTGCCGACGCCGATAAAGTTATTGCCTTTGGGGACGCGGAAAGTGATATCGAAGACCGCGCGGTCACCGAAGGCGCCGCTGTTGGCAGCATTGGGATACCATGTGTCGCGCGGGAGCAAGATGAAGTTGCCGCCTCCGGTATCACGCATGGCGTCGCCGCCCTGATACTGCACAGTCAGTTTATAGGTCTGATTCACATCCAAAGCTTCCGGAAGAATAACGGCGAAATCCGCATCCTCATCCTTTGCTTCCTGAATGAAATTCAGCTCGTTTCCTTTGTCATCCTGCACGCTGCTGACCCGTAATGATTGAAAGAGATCGAAAGGCACGACGCGCGTGCCGGGGACGAGCGGGCTAAACGTAAGGGTATCGGTCGCTGTGATCTGGGTGCCGTTGATGGCTCCATCTATGACATGGCTCTTGATGTCGATCAGCCGGTTATCCTGATTGCTGTTGGCCGTTCCCTTCTTGTACTCTTCATCAAGGTAAAAGGCCGTCCACAAACCTCCATCCGTCACCCCGTAGCTGTACAGTATGATTTTCTCAGGCGCGACCTCTGGAATCCCCAGAGGATCAAGCTGGAAGATCAGTTTGTTGTATTTTTTGCCACCGATAAAGGCGGAAAAATAACCCGGACGCTGTGGCGAATAGATATCCATCAGCGTTCTCAAATCCATGTTGTAGCGAAATTGCTTGCGCAGCAAAGATTGGTTTTCTTTGAAGAGGTCTTGCGCGCGTGATTCCTGTGCGCCGCCGGTCTTGAACGTCGCGCTCGACGAAGCTTTTACCTCATCCAACGTTTTGTCTGAGAATCGTATGACGAGCGTCGTAAACTCTTCGGACAGCGTCTCTTTATCGGTGAACATCTTCAGGCTGTCTTTTTCTATCTGCGTCGGCGGCGTGAGATTCAGCACGCCTTCGCCGATAAATACCGCCCCGGTGTTGCGCCCCTCGACCGGCGACAGAAAATAGATCTCACCGCTGCGCAGGATAAAGGTTGCGGCATCGCGCTTGAGTTCCAGATTGTTAACGGTCGCGTAGGTGGTGAAAACGCCGGGGCTGGCAGCCTTTTTCCGCAGCGCCTGATAGGTGGAATCGGAGTTGGCCTTGGTTCCGCTGGCGGTCACGGTGACGGCCTCTGAGAGGCTGGCTACCTGAAGCTTCACATTCAGGCTCGCGGCCTTGTCCTCTTCGACACTGACCTTTTCGTTGCGGAAATCACTGAAGCCTTTAGCCGAGACGGTCAGAACATAGGTGCCGGCGGGCAGTCCTTCGATCGTGTAACGTCCCTGCGCATCGGTCGTGCCGGTAAAGGTTTGAGCGCTGACCGGGTCAGTTACACTAATGGCCGCGCCAACCACCACCGCGCCTTTCGGGTCGGTCACGGTGCCGGAAATCGTTCCGCCCGCCGCATATGCCAAGGCCAGAGGCGTGGCGAGAATAATCAAAGTGAGAGCCAAAGAAATAGCTTTTCGAGAGAACATATATTCTAACCTCAAATCAAGAGAGATATTTTGTGATCTGGAAATCAAATGGTCACCAGATTGAAAATAGGTTTCAGGGGGAACTACGAGAGCTTTTTGCCCAGACCAGCAAAGTTCAAGCACCTATGATGCTTGGTTTGTGCCGTGCGGCTGTACGATGAATCGTCTATTCTCGCCACCTGTGAACGCACAGTCATCATCGGATGCTTGAAGCGAATCACAGCACGATAGGAGATGAAGCTTTATCTTCTAATGCAAGGCAGCGTGTGTCAAGCCGCCCCGCCGCCAGCCCTCTTGTCAGGTTGTCACAAGGGCGCAGGACATGGCATGCTGAAGGCGAAACCAGTCGGGCGAATAGGGAAAACAAAGAATGTTTGTCGAAAGCAAGATTAAAACAAGGCTGCTCAAACGAATGGGCGAGGCGATCAAGGATTTTGGGATGATCGAGGACGGCGACCGCGTGATGGTCTGCCTGTCCGGCGGCAAAGACAGTTACACGATGCTCGATCTGCTGCTGGACGTGCAAAAGCGCGCGCCCGTCCGCTTTGATCTGATCGCGGTCAATCTGGACCAGAAGCAACCCAATTTCCCGGCGCATGTCCTGCCCGCGTATCTTGAAAGCAGGGGACTGCCATATCGCATCGTCGAGCGCGACACGTATTCGATCGTTAAGCGGATCGTGCCTGAAGGCAAGACGTATTGCGCCGTCTGCTCGCGGCTCAGACGCGGCATTCTCTATAACATCGCGGTCGAAGAAGGCTGCACCAAAATCGCTCTCGGGCATCATTCGGACGACATCATCACGACGTTTCTCCTGAATCTCTTTTTCACAGGAATGCTGAAGGCGATGCCGCCCGTTTTGCGCTCGATGGACGGACGCAACACTGTGATTCGCCCGCTCGCTTACTGCCGCGAAGCGGATATTACGGAATACGCCGCCGAGCAGAACTTTCCGATTATCCCGTGCGACCTCTGCGGCTCGCAGTCGAACCTGAAACGCGTGCGCGTCAAGCGACTTATCACAGAGCTTGAGAAAGAGGTTCCGCACATCCGCGCCTCCATGCTGACCGCGCTGGGCAACACTCTGCCGTCGCACCTGCTCGACCCGAACCTTTT
>JACMLC010000391.1 GCA_014379795.1 Pyrinomonadaceae bacterium | reverse complement strand
CTCCTGCGGGGCCGAGAATCAGGATGTCTCGCCGGAGGCCATAACAGCAGCCGAAGCCGAAGCCGAGACGACATCTGAAGCGAGCGCAGTCGAAACCGAGACGGTGTCTGAAAAATCAACTGAAGCGAAAACGAGCTTTGGCAAGTCCGGCGCTCCGGCTCCGCGCACTCCGAAGAAGGCGGCAGCGTCAGGGGGCGGGATGAACACCAGCACCAAAGCATGGATTGCTATCGGCATCGCGGTCGCTTTCGCCGCCGGGTTGATCCTCTGGCAGGCCAAATGGCGTCACACTTCTTCGACGATGAACCTGACCAATCTGACTGCCGAAGACATGAAGCTGCTGGTCGCAGACATGCCGCCGCAGATGCGCGCACAACTGGCGACGAGCGATCAGGAGCGCAAGGAATTCGCAGAGCAGATCAAGCAGGTCTTGGCGCTCGCAGCCGAAGCCAGAGCGACAGGCGTTGCCGACACGGAAGAAACCAAACAGCAGCTCGGCTTGATGCGCTCGCTGATAATCGCAGAGCTGTATGAGAAGAAACAGATGGATGCGCGCGGCGCTTCGCCTGCTTTCGCGGACATCAAGGACGAGGAAGTCAAAGCCTTTCTCGCTGAAAAAGATCAAGATAAAAAGTTTGATGAATTTGTCCAGATCGCACAAAAGATGGGATTGTTCGGCAAAGAAGCTCTGCCCGAAGAGCAGAAGGCTCGTCTGAAAGAAGAGTGGGCTAAAGTTTCCCTGACCGAGCGCAAAGCTGTGCAGGCTGGCTTTGATAAGCAGCGCAACGTGCAACTGCATGTCGCGTTTCAGCAGGCGCGTTACCTCGCGCAGAAGTACGCCGAAGAGAAATTGAAGCCGCAGCTAGAAGTTAAGGATGATGAGGTCAACGCTTACATCGCACAGCATCCCGAATTGGATGACAGCAAGGTGAAGTCCAAAGCGGAAGATATTCTGAAGCGCGTTCGCGCGGGCGAGGATTTCGCCGCGCTGGCGAAAGAGTTTTCATCCGACCCGAGCAATAAGGACAAGGGCGGCGACCTTGATTGGTTCGGGCGCGGGCGCATGGTCAAGGAGTTCGAGGACGCGGCCTTCGCTCTACAGCCCGGTCAAATTAGCGATGTCGTGCAAACTCCCTTCGGCTATCACATTATCAAAGTGGACGAGCGCCGGACACAGAAAAATGCCGAAGGCAAAGACGAAGAACAGTTGCATGCGCGCCATATCCTGATTTCGTCCGACAGAAAATCCGAAAATCCTTTCGGGCCACCGCAGTCCGGGCGCGACACTGCGAAAGCCGCTCTGGAAAAAGAGAAGCGTGAAAAGCTCTTGGCAGAGATTACCAAGCGCAACAATATTACGGTCGCGGAAAACTTTGAAGTGGAGAAGCCGCCGCAAGCCCCGCAGATGCCCGGCATGCCTCCGGGCATGGAGCAGGGACTGCCGGGAGAGCCGCTTCCAGAGCCGCCCAAGAAAGGCAGCGGTCAGGGGAGAGTTCCCGCGCCCGCTCCTGCGCCCAAGCCTCAGACCGGAAAGCAGAAGTAGTCTGCGCAGGTTACAGGATAGATGTTACTGGGCGATTACCGCGTAGAGGTCGTGCCGGACACGGAATTCCGGCTCGACGGCGGGGCGATGTTCGGCGTCGTCCCGCGCGAACTGTGGTCGAAGGTCTGTCCGCCGGATGAGCATAATCGAATCCGCTTGAACATGAACTGCCTGTTCATAGAGACCGGCAGCGAGCGAATTCTGATTGAGACAGGCATCGGCGATAAGTGGTCTCCAAAGCAAGCTGCGATGTATGGCATCACTCGCCAGCGCAGTTTGAGCGAGTCGCTGCACACGATCACCGGCGTCAGCGCGGAAGAGATTACTATCGTCGTCAACACACACTTGCACTTTGACCATGCGGGCGGCAACACGAAGCTGGATAAAACCGGCGAGTGTGCCGTCCCTACTTTTCCGAACGCGCGTTATTTCGTCTCGCGCGCGGAATTTGAGCATGCTGAATCGCCGCACGAGCGCGACCGTGCCAGCTACCTGCCGGAAAACTGGCGACCTCTAAGGGAGTCCGGCCAGCTTGAATTGAAAGATGAAAACTATGAAGTCGTGCACGGCCTGACAATGGAAACCATCGCAGGCCATTCGCGCACGATGCAATGCGCGCGGCTGGAACGCGGCGGGCAAACACTCTTCGGTTTCGCCGATCTCGTCCCGATGCGCGCGCACATACGGCTGCCCTGGATCATGGGTTACGATCTTTATCCGGTGGAGACGCTCGAAGCGAAGAAAAAGCTTCTGCCCCGGGCGGCGCGCGAAAATTGGCTCTGTCTTTTCTATCACGACCCGGATGTGCCTCTTTGTCGTCTTGTGGAAGAGAATGGAAAGCTATCCGCGTTGAATGCCAACGGCTTTTCAGCTCAACATGAAAAGTAAATTTTTCATACTCTGTTGCATTTTCCTCTTTGCCTGTTTTACACAAGCGCAATCAAAGGATCGCGCACTCGCGCTCATTGTTGTCGAAAATCATGCAATTGATGGCCTTGCGAAGAAAGTCAGCATTGTTCGTTATAGATTTAAGAATGGCGAAATGATTTCCAGAGATGTGATCCTCACAGAGTCAACGGAAAAATTGCGTTTTGATTTGGGTAAGAATCAACTACTTCAGAATCGTTATGTGACTGATTGGGCTGGCGACATTATAGATGTACAGAAAAAGAAATTACTGCATGATAGTAGGTTGCAATTTTATAGTGCAGAGGGTAGTCAGGTTATTTTAGTCAGTAGGAATGGATTTGATGAGTCAACCTACTTTCTTTATGACT
>JACMLC010000390.1 GCA_014379795.1 Pyrinomonadaceae bacterium | reverse complement strand
TTGGCAAGCGCTTTCTTTCCCGACGCCGGGCGTCACAAGTTAGTGTTGTATCCCCAACTGTTTGCCCAGAGCAAGGAAGAGCAGGTGGAAACCCTCATCCACGAAATCGGCCACGTCTTCGGGCTTCGGCACTTTTTCGCCAAACTCAGCGAAGCCGAGTGGGCGAGCGAAATCTTCGGAAAGCACAAGCCGGTTTCCATTATGAATTATGGCCCCAAAAGCCAGTTAACCTCTGAAGACAAGGCCGACCTGAGACGGTTGTATCAGATGGTGTGGGCAGGTGAGATGACGCAGATTAACGGAACGCCCATCCGATTGGTGAAACCGTTCCACACCACCGCCATTACTCCAGAGAATATGGTTACTGTCGGTCAAGTCCAGACGGTATTCCCAGCCCAACCGGGGGTTACACACCTCAGCATGACATAATTGGTTGCTGGTAATAACCTGCTCATCGCGCCGCCATGTCCAATGACCTGGATTAGTAGGTGGTGAGGGGCTAGATGGTATACGGCGGTTAGTATGGACACAGCCTGCTATACCGTGCCGCAGTGGCTTGGAATTGTGCGTCGGCCACTGCGGCTGTCGTCTACTGGGCCAAAAAGAATTGCCGTCCGATCCCCTTTTTATTTTCGAGTGATCTCGTTGGCGACGATGAGGCCGGATTGTGTGACGGAGGCCACACCGTTGCCTGTGAAGGTCGTGTCTCCGACAAGATAGAGATTAGGAATTGTTGTGCGATGTGAGATGGCATGCTCGCCAAATACGTCTAGCGATTGGCCGATGCCGCCGACCATGCCGAGCTTGCGGCGCGTGTCTTCGTAAAAGGTGCGCGGCGTTGCCGTCTCGATTACTTCGATGCCGTCTGCGAGCTCCGGCATCGCAGAGTGCATGCGCTGCCAGCACTGTTCGAGTGCGGCTTGATCCTGCGCTTCATGCTCCGTTTCATCTTCGTGGAACGCGAACCACTGCAAGGCTTCGGTGAAGGTCGAGACGGTGACGGCGCGTTTGCCCGTCGGGGCGCGGGTATCTCGCGCGGGCGCGGCGGCAAACATAAATTGCGCTGTTTCGGGATCGAAAGCTTGCCCCTCCTGCCAGTCTGTTAAGGCCAGCACATGATCTGCCGGAAGCCTCTGAGCTGCTTCTTCATCCATGCCCAGAAAGAGCAGGTATGCGCCCCAGCCGCGCAAATTGTTCAGGCGCTTGCGCACGTCTGCGGGCGTGCGATTGAGGCCGACGAGTTTTCCATACGTGTCCCAGATTGTCAGGTTCGAGACGATGGCGCGCGTGGCTTCGACAAACTCGCCGCTCAACAAATCCACGCCGCGCGCGTGCCCGCTCTGGTCATAAGAGAGCCGCAGCACGGGCGTATCAAAGCGCACCACGCCGCCGCTTTTTCTGATTGATTCGACGAGCTTACTTGCGAGAGCCTGCGCACCGCCGCTGATTTCGTACAGCGCGCGACGTGGAATCATCAAGGCGAGCGCGGCGTAAAGATAAGCGCAATCTTCGCTGCCACGCTGCCCGAAGATTTGGAGCTGCGCGTCTATGAAACGGCGAAAACGCATGGATGTTTGGGAGAGATGCTGTGCCGCCGTCTCGTTCATCGCGGCGTAGACGCGCGAAGCGATGCGCGCTTCCGGCGCGACGGCCTTCAATCGTTTAAATTTCGATGCCGTCAACAGGTCAGGCACGCGCGCGGCGACGCGTCGCAGAGCTTCAGCGACGGGAGCAAGCTCGCGGTAAAAGTTGACGGCCATCTCGCTGCATTCGGGAAAGGCTGCGCGCAGGGATTCTTCAAATTGTTCCGTGTTCGATGTTAAAGCGACTTCTGTGTGGTCTGGCAGGCGAACGACGTAAGGCTTCGAGAGTAAATGCACTTCAGGAGGAGCGACTGGAAGCTCTGCAAAGACGCGGCCATGAATCTCGCCCGCTCCCCATGAAGCGTAAAGCGAAGCGGTGGTCTCAAAGCTATAATCGAACTTTTCAAATCCGGCAGCGCAACCGCCCGCGCGCGATTCTTTTTCCAACAGGCAAACGCTCACGCCGCGCGCCGCCAGCAGCGCGGCAGCGGTCAACCCGCCGAAACCCCCGCCGACAACTACCACCTCGTAAGCCATGCTTTTAGAAGAGTGCGTAGAACAGTTGCCGGACGGGCAGCATGAGAGCTTTCTGTTGCTGTGCGTCCTCTTGGAGTTGTGGCACGTAAGGTTGCAGCACGATCAGCACGGACTGCACGCCGTTAAAGAAAAAGTGAATGAGAAAGCAGGGCAACAGCCGCCCTGTGTGCGCGCGTACCAGCGTGAGCGTTACGCTCAAGGTAGTGATAACGGCGATCACGCTCAGATTATTCCGGTACTGAAAGACATGCACAAACGCGAAGAGAAAAGAGACCATGGCGACCGCCCAGAACATGCCGAGCTTTCTGTGCATGGCCGGATAGAGGATGCCGCGATAAAGTATCTCTTCGACCAGCGGGGCGGTCGTCGCCGCCACCACGGCCAGCGTCAGGCGCGTCGCCAGAGAGCTTTTGACCAGTATATCTATGTCCGTCGCCCCGCCGCCAAACCACTTCACAAACAAAGCGCCTAAGACATAGAGACCAGCCGCCAGCCCCGCGCAGCCCAGCGCCATCCACCCAAAACCAATCCCGCCTGCTTTTTTCTCCCAGCTCCACTGAAGCGTGCGCCAGAAGGGAAGCTTGCCCCACTTGGTCACAAGCGCCCACGCCGCGCCCAACGTCAACAGGTGAACCGGAATGAAGCTGATGACTGAAAGAAAGATAAAAGTCTGGTCTTGAGTTGCGGCTTGCATCGCATTCTGGTCGCCCCAGTAGCGCGTCATAATGTAAGGCATGACGACAATCACCGGCACCACCACTATCAGCACGACGCTTAATGCCCAGAGGCCGATTGAGAGCGGGATGTCCCACGGCGGATTGTTCGGATCACTCTCAAGCGCCGCATTGACAGGTGCGCCCGCAAAGCCCTTTGAATAATCCTGCCCCTGCCCGGACGCTGCCGGAATTTGTTCGTTCGGTATGCTCACGATAGCTCAGGAGTGTAAGAGACCGAAGCGGAGACGGTCAACTGCGCGGCAGATGTTAGATGCCGGATGTTAGATGTTAGTGAAAAGCCAGCACCAGCATCTGACATCTAACATCTAGCATCTCTCTTAGCCTCTCTCTTTAAAATGTTTCGCCATCGCCTCCCAAACCGTTTGCATCAGCGGCTCAAGGTCTTCGTCCGTCAATCCGTCTGTCGGAATCGGTGCGTCAACATACATGTCTATCTGGCCGGGGCGAAAGACGATTGAATCGGGCGGGAGAATCTGCCGCGTGCCGATAATCGTGACGGGAATAATCGGGACTTTGGCCTGCATCGCCAGCTTAAAGCCGCCCTTCTTAAAGCCGTGCAGCGCGCCGTCGCGCGAGCGCGTGCCTTCCGGAAAGACAAACGCGCAGATGCCTCCATGCACATAGCTCG
>JACMLC010000389.1 GCA_014379795.1 Pyrinomonadaceae bacterium | reverse complement strand
GAGACGAATGACACCGATGCCGCTACGACCCGGCGGTGTTGACAGAGCGACGATGGTGTCCATGGCTGACATCTCTGGCAAGAAAAATCACGCGAGAGAAATAACAGAGGGAAGCAAGCAGAGGGAATTAATGTCCGGAAGAAATTTTAAAGCTGACTTTGAGTCTGCGCGCAGAGCCTTCGCCGACGGATTCGGTGTGCAGGTCTTCTTCCGCCGCCAGAGCCGTGTGAATGACGCGCCGTTCATTAGCATTCATCGCGCCAAAGGTGAAAGCCAGCCCGGTCTTGCGCACACGCTCTGCCGCGTGACGCGCCATCGCGCGCAACTCTGCTTCACGAGTCGCGCGAAAATTTTCTACGTCGCAAACGATTCTTTCACCGTCGGGCAGCATGCGCCCAAACGCCTGCTGCACGAGATGCTGTAGAGCTTCCAAAAGCTCTCCGCTTTCGTTGAGCAGCAATGAAGTATCTCTGCCATCCATGTTCAAGAGACAACCACTCTCAGACTCTTGCGCCGTCGCACGAAGATCAAAGTTGGCGCTCTTGAAAATAGCGTTAATAAATTCCTGCGCTTGGTTACATGCTTCGTTCATCTTTAAACTCTCGATTGGGCCAATTCGGATAACAGCTTCACTCTCATCACGCTTTAAGAAGCGCGTGCTGTCTTTAATTTCTTCGGAGGCCGCACGCCAACTTTTTTCTCTTCGGGCGGCGGCTCATCGTCTTCCGATTTGGTCAGGCGGTTAATCAAAAACTGCTGTCCGAATCCGACGATGTTGCCGACCAGCCAGTAGACGAGCAAACCTGAAGGTGCGCTCCACAGAATATACAACATAAAGAGCGGCATGCCGATAGCCATCATCTTACGTTGCAGCGGGTCGGCTGAAGGAGCAGGCGTAATCAACTGCAAGACGACCATCGAGCCTGCCATCAAAATCGGCAGCAGGTGAATCATGTAAGGCTCGGGCGCAGACAAATCAGGAATCCATAAAAACGATGCTTGGCGAAATTCAATCGAGATCGTAATCGCACGATAGAGCGCAAAGAGAAATGGCATCTGAATCAAGAGCGGCAGACAACCGCCCAAGGGGTTGCCCTCTTTCATCAGGCGCAACTGCTCCATCTGTAGCTCTTTCAATTTCGGATCGTCCTGCTTCATCCCCTTGATCTTTTCCTGCAACTCTTTCATGCGCGGCGCGAGCTTCTGCGCCTTCTTCATGGATTTTGAAGAGCGCCATTTGAGCGGAAAGAAAAGCGAATAGATAACTATCGTGAACAGAATGATGGCGAGGCCATAGCTGTTCGTAAGCTTATACAGCCATTGAATGGATTTCAGAATCGGAACGGTCAGCGGACGGGAAATTGTGCTGAAAAGACCGTAATCAATTGACTCTTTCAGATCGAGCGAACGAGAAACTGTTTGACCAATAGCTTCGCTGGCACCAGTCAACAAGTCATGATCTTTTGGCCCAACGTAAAGCTGCGTTCTGCTTCCGTCCGTCGGAATCGGAACGAAAGCGTTGAGAAGATATCTGTCTTCCTTCACACCGTTCGCTTCGTGCTGGTATTTAGTGGTGCGAAACTCAAGCCCGCTCATGCGCTTTGACGGCACGGCCATCATCGCAAAGTAAGTGTCGCCGACCCCGGCCCAATCAACCTCGCCATTCAAGCCGTAATAGTTTGGCCCGCCCGGACGCGTTGACTTGAAGAGCCAACCTTCTTGATCCGATTCAATGGTCGGCCCAAGCAACCGATGTGTCTCTCCATTGACGACGGCAACGCCTTCCGGCGCGACGGAATAGAAGCTGTACTGAGGCACACCCTGATCGCCAATGCTGGGGCCAACCATGAGCTGTGCTTTTGGAAGGGGCTGCCCGCCACGCGTCATCTTAGTTTCAATGCCGATGTCATAGCGATCCGCGCTGAAGATTAAAACCTTTGAGACATCAAGGCCGGTGGCTTCGTCGCGCAAAGAAAATTCAACTCGCTTTTCGCCCGTCGCGAAATCCAAGGTGAGTTCGCTTCCTTCACCTTCAACGCCTGTGATCTGGTAATTGTTTGACTCAAGCAAAGCATCCAGAGCGCCGTCACCTGTGACGAGCCGTAAAGGAGCTTCACGCTTTTCTCTTTTCAAACCTTCCTGCGAGATTAGCTGCAGCGGTTGCGGATTATCTCTGGTGCCGCTGACAGAATTCAGCGCGCGTTGCGTGTCTTTATTTTTTTTGATAATCCAGCTCGTCGTCACCGCGCCGCGCGAATCGAACTTGGCGTCATACAAAGGAGTCTTAACCAGCAGCGTCTTTTGCTGAGTTGCGTTTGCAGAAGTAGCTGTCGCGGACTGCGGCGTCGGCGTTGTCTGCGGCGTGGCCGTGGCGGTCGCTGCCGGTGTGGGCGACGGCGAGGCAGCAGGCGTCTGCGATGCGGGATTATTAGGATCGTTCTGTGGCGGAGTTTGCGGCGGAAAAAAATAACCCCACCCGAACAAGATGACCGTCGAAATAATTAGTGCGAGAACGAATCTCTTTTGTTGCATCTGAATTTTTTAAAGTAAGCTGTTAGAAATCAATTGACCGGATCATAACCACCCGGATGAAAAGGATGACAACGCAAAAGCCTGCGCGCGCCCATCCAACTACCGCGCACCGCGCCATATCGCTCGATTGCCTCGCGTGCATATTCTGAGCAGGTTGGAACGAAACGACAGGAGGGCGGAAGTAAAGGTGAGATGATTGATTTATAAGACTTCAAGATTAAGACGAGTACTACTCTCACTGCTTTACTTTCCGTTCGCGATCTTCTGACGCCTCGCGTTCGTCCCGAGCGACATAAGAGACAAGACCTCTGAACTCTTCCAGAGGCTCTGCCACTTTCACGCTCAACAAGGAACGCCTTGCGTTAAAGACCCAGTCGTATCTCAAGTGCAGAGAATCCAGAACCGGGCTGCTCAAACGAAACATCTCGCGCAGCAGACGCTTGGCGCGATTACGCTCAACAGCATCTCCCGTAGCCTTGCGCGAAGCCGTAATCCCGAACCTGTGATGCGCTAAACCGTTGGGGCAAACAAATGCCGTCATGAGACGGCCATTGTATCGTTTACCCCGCGTATAGACCTGGCGAAACTCGCCTGAAGCGCGCAGATGCGTGTGCTTGGACAAAAGACCTGTGCAATTAGTAATGCGACGGTGTCAGGCGCTTGCGCCCTTTAGCACGGCGTCTTTTTATTACTAAACGCCCGTTTTTGGTTGCCATCCGCGCGCGAAAACCATGTGTTTTAGCCCGGCGACGATTGTTCGGTTGAAAAGTGCGTTTCGACATAGTTGCGTATTCTCCACTTAAAAGAAAAGAGTAAGACTAACTGCGCAGACCATTTCTGTCAAGAAAGCAGCGACTG
>JACMLC010000388.1 GCA_014379795.1 Pyrinomonadaceae bacterium | reverse complement strand
TTGGCGACACTTGCGACCCGCCCGCTACCGCAGGCGGTTCTGACTTGCGGCTACGCTCATTGGCAATTCGCTATAAAAATCCGGCGCACACCTCATGCGCGCTCAGGTATTGAGACGCGAGAGGGTGATGGATAGTCGGAAAAAGTGATAAGTGATGAGTGATAAGTGATAAGAGAAATGCTGTGGAGCATGGTTCTTATCACTTATCACTCATCACTTATCACTTCATATTGAGAACGTGCATCATGTCTTCGTGGACGAGGCCGTTGCTGGCTAGGATTGGCGGCGTGTAAATGTCAAAGGGCGCGCCGTCGTAACGCGAGACGCGCCCGCCCGCTTCTTCCAGCAGCAACACTCCGGCGGCGACATCCCACGGGTTCAAGCCCTCTTCCCAGAAGCCGTCGAATCTACCGCAGGCGACGTAGGCCAGATCGAGCGCGGCTGAGCCGTCGCGCCTGACCCCTTGTGCGTGCATGATGAAATTGTGAAAGTGACGCGCGAAATCTCCACGTTCGCGCACGTTGTAAGGAAATCCGGTGCAGAGCAGCGCGCGGTTAAGGTCATCCGTCTCGGAGACGCGCACGCTGCGCCCGTTCAGGGTTGCGCCCTGCCCGCGCTCAGCCGCAAATAGCTCGTCGCGCGTCGGGTCATAGATGACTCCGATCTCAACCGTGCCTGCGCGTTCGAGCGCGATAGAGACGCAGAAGCATGGATAACCGTGCGCGTAATTCGTCGTGCCATCGAGCGGGTCTACGATCCACTTCCACTCGCTCTCTTCAATCACAGCGATTGTTTCGCCTGACTCTTCGGCCAGAATCGTATGACGCGGATAGTAAGACTTGATGCGCTCGACGATCAGACGCTCTGCGGCGAGGTCTGATTCCGTGACGAGGTCTATGTCGCCCTTGTTATTAACCTCAATCGCGCGCCCGAAACGTTCTGCGAGAACACGCCCTGCATCACGCGCGGTTTGAATAGCGAAGTTCAGCATAATAAGAGCAGTGATAAGTGATAAGTGATGAGTGATGAGAAAAAACACGTTCTTTCTTATCACTCATCACTTATCACTTATCACTTGAGTATGGCAATTATTTCCGTCTGCACTGGCTGGCCTGTGACCAGAGCTTCACGCTCGTTGACGATGTAGACATCAATCTCGGAACGCACGCCGAAGTTGCCTTCAAGATAAATTCCCGGCTCGATGGAAAAGCAGGTGCGCGGGATAATGCGGCGCGTGTCCTGTGTTTCGAGGTTGTCTATGTTGACGCCGTTGCCGTGTACTTCTTCGCCGATGGAATGCCCCGTGCGATGCAGGAACTGCTCGCCGTAGCCCGCGCGCTTGATGACCCCGCGCGAGACATCGTCAACGGACGCGCCGGTCATCGGTTTGCCTGCACGCAAATTGTTTTGAATAAATGAAACCGCCGAGTCGCGCGCCTCGCGCACGATGTTAAAGATGCGCGTGTATTCTGCGGGCACGCTCTCGCCGACAAATCCAGTCCAGGTCTGGTCTGCATAAACCGCGTTCGGCTTTTTCAATTTGCCCCAAACATCAAAGAGAACAAAATCGCCGCGCTTAACCGGCGCATGAATCTCGCGCGAAGGTTGATAGTGCGGATTGGCGGCGTTGCCATTGACCGCCACGATAGGCGGGTCGTTATCGTTGGTGATGCCTTCTTCCATAAAACGCTTTTCCATAAATTGCTGGATGTCGTATTCGGTCGTCGCCTCATTGGCGCGTATGCGGCGCGCGATCTCCGCGAAAGATTCCATGATGATGCGATGAATCTTGTCCGCCGCTTCGTTGTGCATCTGCAACTGTTCGGGTGTCCAGACGGCTTCAAACTTTTGCACGAGGTCGGCGCTTGAGACAGGCTCAACTTTAAACGAGCGGATCAGCTCAATCGTGCCCGCATCAACGCGCGACATGTAGGGGATTGAGTTGTTGGGCGAATACTGCATGGCGATGCGTTTGACTCCCGCCCTGCGATAGACCGTCCGCTCAGGATGTCGTGGGTCATCCATTGGCCCAGCCCATTTCGTTGTGCCTCCGGCGGTCAGCGTCTCACGTAAGAGCTTATGCAACTGTTGCCACTCGCGGTAAATTATCTTCTGCCCCGGCAGCACATCCAGCTTGCCGCGCTCAATTGTGTGGACGATCTTCACCGGCTCGCCTTTCGCCGGAATGTAATAGAACCAACGCCGCGTCGTGATGCCGGTCGGGCCGAGTTTGAGTATGCGATAGGCAAGCGGGTCTGAGCCGCGAAAGTCATAGAAGAGCCAGCCGTCAAGCTTTGCTTCACGCAGCGCGGTCTGAATTTCCGCGACTCGCACGGCAGGCGTCTGCGCGTGCGCGGCGAAAGAGATTGTGAGCAAGAAAATTAAGATGAACAGGCTGCGTGTGCGATTTGTTCTCATCATTATGTTGTAGTGTTTAGCTTGCCCGCTTTAACGCTTTCGGCGCGCTCCGCTTCTTCCTTTCGCTTGCGTGCTAAGCCTTCGCGCCCGTCATAACGCAGGAATGCGGGGAGCGCGAGGGCGAGCAATCCTGTGCCGATGACGCAGAGTATGCCGCCGGAAATGACAGAGGTTCTCAGCCCGAAAAATCTGGCAGCGATGCCTGCTTCAGCGTTGCCGAGCAGAGGCCCGCTAGTGTAACTCACCATCTCAATCCCCGCGAGCCGTCCACGCAAATGATCCGGGATGGTTTGATTCCAGATGGTCGAGCGGAACAGGCCGCTAATCATATCCGACGCTCCCGCCAGCGCGAGACACAAAAGCGCGAGCCACAGCCTGTGCGCCAGACCGAAGCCGATGATAGCGATGCCCCAACAGGCTGCGGCGATGGCGACGGCCAGCCCGTGACGATGAACTCTCGTTGTCCAGCCGGAAGTCAAAGTCGCGAAGAGTGAGCCGACCGCGGGCATAGCATAGAGCAGGCCGACAGATGCTCCGCCGAAACTGACGGCGATGGCCGGAAACAAGGCCATCGGCATCCCAAAGAACATCGCGTTCATGTCTATCAGGTATGTGCCCATCAGCTCAGGGCGGCTGCGCGCATAACGCAGACCTTCGACGACGGAACGGATGCTCGGACGCTCTCCGTCTACGGGCGGCGGCATGGCTCGCATCATCCAGAGCGCGACGAGGGAGACGACGAAGGTTATCAGATCAATAAAGTAAGTAGCCGCCGCGCCAATCGTAGCGACCAGCAAGCCGCCGAGCGCAGGGCCGACAATCATGCCTATGTTCCCGCGCAGAGAATTGAGCGCGGCTGCGGCAGGCATCTGCTCCGGCGGCACGAGTCGCGGAACCAGCGCATCAAGCGATGGCCTTTGCAATCCATGAACGGCTGCGAATATCCCCGCACAAAGATACAAGACCCAAACGCGTGGCTCTGTGAGCCGGGCGTTGAAAATGAGAACCCCCGCCCCGACGGCCAGCGAGAGTTCCGTCAAGCGCACCATCAGGCGGCGGTCAACATAATCGGCCAGCGCGCCCCCGACAAACGCCATCAAGAGAATCGGCACGAACTCCACCACTCCCAGCAAACCGACGGCGAGCGACGAATTCGTCAACTGGTACATCTGCCACGGAAGCGCCACAAAAGTCATCATCGAGCCAAAGAACGAAACAGACTGCCCTATGTAAAGCAGCCTGTAGTCGCGCGAGATTCTGAGCGGCGTCAGGTCAAGGCTCAACCCGCGAATCGCCCGCCGCACGCGCGCAATCCCGCGCGGCGTCTCCGGCAGGCCACTGCCTTCAGGCACAGGGTCGGGAGTAGCATGTGTGGTGATAGGGATGTGCGGGTCGCTCACGAGGATTGCTTATTCTATGCGCTCTGGCAACATCGGAATCTTAACGCCTTTTTCGAGAGCCGTCGTTTCCGCTTCTTCATAGCCTGCATCAACGTGGCGTGCGACGCCGAGGCCGGGGTCGTTGGTCAGCACGCGATTCAAACGCCGTGCGGCTTCGTCTGTGCCGTCCGCGACAGAGACCTGTCCGGCATGCAGGGAGTAGCCGATGCCGACGCCGCCGCCGTGATGAAAGGAAACCCAGCTCGCGCCGCTCGCGGTGTTGAGGAGCGCGTTTAAGATAGGCCAATCAGCGATGGCGTCAGAGCCGTCTTTCATCGCTTCCGTTTCGCGGAAAGGCGAAGCGACGCTGCCCGTATCCAAGTGGTCGCGGCCAATCGCGACAGGAGCTTTCAAGTCGCCGCGCTTAACCATCTCGTTAATCGCCT
>JACMLC010000387.1 GCA_014379795.1 Pyrinomonadaceae bacterium | reverse complement strand
GGTGATCTGGGTGATTCCAGAGGAGCTGAGAAGGGAGTAAGCTGGACTCGATTCTTTACAATCTTACGCTAGACAAATGGTATATGTCAAATATAAGATATATATCGCATGCAATATATTGCACACATGATAAATAATAGACATTGGAGACGAGGACACGCATGGCAATCGAGATTCGAGTTGATGAGTTGCTGGAAGAGCACGGGCGATCTTTTTACTGGCTGGCGAAAGAGACCGGAATTAGCCACACGACGTTGTGGCGGTTAAAGAAAGGTAAGGCGCTCGGAATCAACTTTGAGACTTTGGAGAAGATTTGCGGCGCGCTTGATTGTCAGCCGGGCGATGTGCTGAGGCTGGCCGGTAATGAGAAAACAACCCGGAAGAAAAGCGTGAGGGCTAAGCCTAAACAGTAAACGAATAAATAAAGCCGGAGCGGGGGCAAGCCCCACTTCCTGACCTGCTAATGAATGTGGCTTGGGTGATTCAAGCTACAGTGTCTCATGGTCGGGAAGGGTGGCTTGCCCCCGCTCTTCCGCTTCGTTGTGCCAAATTCGCTGCATGTGAGAACCCACAGTCAGACAGCATCATATCGTTTCAGTTTCCGGTAGAGCGTCGAGAGGTCTATGCCGAGGATGTTGGCGGCGCGGGCTTTGTCCTGATTGACGGAGGTGAGGGTTTCAAAAATGTGGCGGCGCTCGATCTCTTCGAGCGTGGGGCGGAGGCCGTCCGGGTCGCGCATGGGCGCGGAACTGGCTGCGTCGCGGACGCGGGGCGGCAGGCTGTCAAGATCAACTGCGTCGCCGCTCAAAGTGAAAGCGCGCTCGATGGCGTTCTGTAATTCGCGGACGTTGCCCGGCCAAGCGTAGTTGATAAGCGCAGACATGGCCGCCTGTTCGATTGATTTTTCTTCGCGTTGCTGTTCATGCGCGGTGCGTGTGATGAAGTGACGGGCGAGCAGCGGAATATCTTCGCGACGCTCGCGCAAAGGCGGCAGGTGAACTTCGATCACGTTGAGGCGATAAAAAAGGTCTTCGCGAAAGCGTCCCTCCGCGACTTCTTTTTCGAGGTCGCGGTTCGTCGCGCAGATAATGCGCGCGTCAAAGCTGACCGGAGCGCTTGAGCCGACGGGCACGACTTCGTGCTCCTGCAAAGCGCGCAGCAGGCGCACCTGCATCGCGGGGGAAATCTCTCCAATCTCATCCAAAAAAATAGTTCCGCCTTCAGCCGAGCGAAAGAGGCCGGGCTTGCTGGCAACCGCGCCCGTGAAAGCTCCCTTCGTGTGTCCGAACAGCTCGCTTTCCAAAAGCGTTTCGGGCAGCGCGCCGCAGTTGATGGCGACAAAGGGGCGATTCACGCGCGGGCTGTGGTGATGTATGGCGCGTGCGATTAGCTCTTTGCCAGTGCCGCTTTCGCCTTCGATGAGAATGTGCGTATTGGTGCTCGCAACTTTTTCGACTAGGCGAAAGACCGCTTGCAAGGCGGCGGAAGTTCCGATGATTTCGGAAAAGCTGTAGCGGCTATCCAGTTCGCGGCGCAGCGCGCGGTTCTCTCGAAAAAGCTCGCGCTGGCGAATGGCATTCTTGACCGATTGCAAAAGGTCTTCATTGACGAAGGGCTTGGTGATGTAATCGTAAGCCCCCTTGCGCAGCGCGGCGATGGCGGAGTCAACCGAAGAGTATGCCGTCATGACTATGACGAGAGCTT
>JACMLC010000386.1 GCA_014379795.1 Pyrinomonadaceae bacterium | reverse complement strand
ACTTAACTTCTTTGTCCGAAGCTTTGTAGAGGATGGAGACTATGAGCGAGTTGACGCCGACGGATTTGCCCGCGCCGGTTGCGCCCGCGATGAGCAGGTGCGGCATCTTTGCCAAATCCGTGACGTAATTCAATCCGTCAATCGTTTTTCCGAGCGCGATGGTCAGCTTTGACTGCGACTCGCGGAATTGTCTGGACTCGATGACTTCGCGCAGGTAAATCGTCTCGCGCTGCGGGTTCGGCACTTCGATTCCGACATGCGCCTTGCCCGGCACGCGGTCAATCCGTATTGATTCAGCCCGCAGTGCGAGGCAGAGGTCATCAACAAGGCCCGTGACGCGCGAATATTTAACGCCGGGGTCGGGCTTGAACTCGTAAGTCGTCACGACCGGGCCGGGACAGATGTATTCAATCTTGCCTGTGACATTGAACTCACGACATTTTTCTGCGACCTGCGTGGCAAGCAGGCGCAGAGCCTCTTCGGCCTGCTCGCTGTGCGGCGGCGCGGGAGTCAAAAACTCATCGCTCGGCAGCTTGTATTCAGTCTTTGAGCGAACGATTGCATCACGCTTCGCGCGGTCGGGTTGCACCAGCGAGGTTTTGTCTTCTTGCGCCGACAGGTCTGTTCGCACGACCGAGGCGGACTTGACCATAGCTTCAATCTCATCCGCCTCTTCCAACTCGATTTCATCATTTCGGGAAGACGCGCCGGTGCGCTTTGTGACTGAAGTAGAAATGCTTGCTCCTGCGGCGGCTGTACGCACATTCGCGCCTGCCGCTTCAGGGGTCTGTGCGCTGACAGAGACGGTGGCGACGCTCATCTCTTCTGCGAAGGTCGGGCTGGTCTGTGTGACGGGCTGCGCCGCAGAGCGTTTGATAGCAGCGGCAGCAGTGGACGCGCTTTCCGCGAGCGGCGATTCTTCGCTCATGAATTCCGCGACGCGGTCGGCTCCTGTTTTCTCCTGCAATCTCTGCTCGACCTCGCGCACCATCGCACGCTCTGCACGCGCAGTTTGCCGCTGTTCCATTCTGAGGCGCGCACGCTCGCGCCTGTCTGCGCGCCACGCGCTGAATTTTTCCGGCAGCGTGCGCAGGAACGTAAAGCGATTGCCGAACTCCGCCGCGAGCCATTCGTATGCGCGCACGAAAGAGAAGTTAGTCGCAAGCAGAAGTCCCGTCGCCGCCAGCGCGATGAGCAGAACGCTCGCGCCGACAGTGTTCAATCCGCTCTCAAGCACGCGCGAGATTAGCGTTCCGACCAACCCGCCGGGCTGCACGCTCGCATCGAACATCGGGCGCACGCCTGAGAGCGCGAGCAGAGCCGAAGCCGAGAGTGTCAGCGTCAACAGCCCCACCACGCGCGAGAGCGGCGCGTGTATGTGGCGCGTGCGAAAACGCCTCCACGCGGCGGCCAGCAAGAGGAGCGGCAACAAGTAAGCCGCGAGTCCCACGAACTGAAACAAAGTGGCTGCGATGTTCGACCCTACCGCCCCGACCAGATTGCGCGCCCCAGCCTGCCCGGCTGCATTCCAAGACGCATCGTTTGGATTATAAGAAGCAAGGCACAATGCCAGCAGCACGCCGAGCGCAAAAAGAGCGATGGCGATAATCTCATTGCGCCGCGTATTCTTCGGCGCAGCAGGCTTCACTCTCACTTCAGTTTGTGTAGTTGCCATAAGCCTCCCAAAAGCAGATGCTAGATGCTGGATGTCAGATGTCGGTAGATGCCAGAACTAACATCCAGCATCTAGCATCTGACATCTGTCTTTACGCTGCTCTGCGCGAGAGCAGGTATTGCTTGATAAAATCGTCTATGTCGCCCGCGAGCACCGCGTCCACATCACCGCGCTCAAGTTTCGTGCGCGCGTCTTTGACTAAGCGATAAGGCGCGAGGACATAGTTGCGTATCTGCGAGCCGAAAGAGATGTCCTGCTTGTTCGCTTCCAGCTCGACCGTCTCTGCGCGACGCTTCTCGATCTCTAATTCATAAAGCCTTGAGCGTAAGACCTGCATGGCGACGGCGCGGTTCTGATGTTGCGAACGCTGGTTCTGGCATGCGACGACGATGTTGGTCGGCAAGTGCGTGATTCGCACAGCCGAATCCGTAGTGTTGATGTGCTGGCCGCCCGCGCCCGTCGCGCGATACGTGTCAACCCTTAAATCCTT
>JACMLC010000385.1 GCA_014379795.1 Pyrinomonadaceae bacterium | reverse complement strand
CCCTGTGCTCGGACGCCAGACGGCAAAGTCTGTTCTGCCGTCCGCGTCATAATCCTGCGGCACCACACGGTCGCCGGTTGCGCCGAACTGCTGCGCTAAGAGAGAACCGTTAGAGCTTTGCTGGACATACCAGGTATTGTTTGACGGGCGAAACACGGCCAGATCAGTTTTGCCGTCGCGGTCGTAATCTCCGGGCACGGGCGTGTCGGGCATGAAGGACAAGACGCCCCATCGCTCCGCCCTCAGCGAGTTGGTCGCGCTTTGCAGGATATACCATGTCGCGTTGATGCCGCGATAGACCGCCAAGTCTGCCGTTCCATCGCCGTCATAGTCTGCGGGAACAGGAAAATCGAACTGGTTCTGCGAACCCCATTGCTGAACTCTCAGCGTGTTGTTAGAGCTTTGCAAAATGTACCAGCCGTTATCGCCCGGACGAATGATGTTCAAGTCCGTCCGGCCATCGCCATCATAATCCATCGGAACCGGAAAATCGCTGCCTACGCCCCATTGCTGTACGCGGTTTGAGTTCGTCAGACTTTGAAGAATAAAATAGATGCCCACGTTCGCGCGCCAGACAGCGATATCCGCTTTGCCCTCGCCGTCAAAGTCCGAGACCTTGTTTGCCAGCTTGAGCTGCCCGCGAATCTCTCCGCCGGGAAAGCCGGTTGTGTGTATGTCCAAGTAATGAAGACCGGAGCGCATTTGCTGAACCTGCGCCGCCGTGATGGCGTAGGTCTGATTAAGCGTGCCGGACGTGCCGGTTACTCCTGCCAAACCGAACAGGATGCCCGCGTTGACGCCGATAGCGGCTGGGCCATGTATGTGTCCCGCGTTGGCATTACTCAAAAGACCGCTGTAGGTAACGTTGACCGTAATCTGCGTCTCAGCCGGATTGAGCGTCACACGGGCTACGCCCGTCGCCGGAGAGCCGTTGGCTGGCGCTACCTGCGCGCCGCTCAAATTAGCAATATAAACCTGCTGAGCCGTTGCCGTGATGGACAACATGGCAAAGACGGCTGCGGCAATCATCAGGTTGAAAATTTTTTTCATACTTAGACTCCCTCGCGGCGTCCGGCACGCGCGCTCCCTTTAACTTTCTCGTCTGTGAATCTGATTTTGCAAAGCGGAGGAGGGGCAATCAAAACGGTAAATCAGCCCTTGTGAAATGTCAACATTCATTTTTTTAAGCTTTTGAACGCAGCACACAAGTGTATAAAATCGTAATCCCCTCGCTTTCCCAACTTGCAATTCCCGGTGCGTGTCGTATATCAACAAAGGTGACATGACTGCCAAAAACTATTTCACACAAGTCGTAGAGCTGCTGCGCATCGAATCGGAAGCCATAGCGCAGACCGCCGCGAGGCTTCAGCCCGCAGAGGTCGAGCAGGCAATCGAGCTTTTGTCCGCCTGCAAAGGCAAAGTGGTCTTGGTCGGAGTCGGCAAATCCGGCGTCATCGCGCAGAAGATCGCAGCCACCATGACCAGCACCGGCACAGCCGCTTTGTACCTGCACCCTTCCGATGCCTTGCATGGCGGATTGGGCATCGTGACCGCAGATGATGTGGTCATCGCTTTGAGCAACAGCGGCGAGACGGATGAAGTGATTGCGATGCTGCCTTTTCTCAGACAGCGCGGGGCGCATATCATCGCCGTCGTCGGTAACCTCAACTCGACCTTAGCGAGGCGCGCGACCGTCGCGCTCGATGCTTCCGTAGATCAGGAAGCATGTCCCTTGAATCTTGCGCCGACGACCAGCACGACCGTTGCGCTGGCGATTGGGGACGCGCTGGCGATGACCTTGATGCAGGCAAAGGGTTGGACGATGGAGGACTTTGCGCAAAATCATCCGGCTGGGCAACTGGGCAAGCGCATGACGCTCAGGGTCGCAGACCTGATGCACGGAGGCAAAGACAATCCGACCATCGCGGAGGCTGCCTCGTGGCTTGAGATTATCACGGCCATCGGTCGCGGCGGACTTGGCGCGGTCAATGTCGTGGACAGCGCGGGGCGGCTTATCGGCATCATTACGGACGGCGATGTGCGGCGCGCGCTTGAGAAGCTGAAGGGCGCAGAGTTAGAGACGCTGAACTGCGAAGTGATGATGACGCGCGATCCTGTGGTGGCTGAGCCGGAATTGCTGGCCTATGACGCCCTGCGTTTGATGGAAGACCGCCCGTCGCAGATCGCAGTTCTCCCGGTCGTGGACGGCGAGCGAGTCTGCGTCGGCCTGATTCGCCTGCACGACATCGTTCGCAGTGGATTGTAAAAGCGTTGGATGAAGGCGGAAGGCGATGCTGTTTTTCGTTCTTCATGTTCAAGACATTTATTCAAGGAGACGGGATGCGATTATTTAAGCGTGAGCTTATCTTGAGTTTGATTTTTATCGTTGGCGCTTGTGATTTTGCCGGGACAGCTTTTGCGCAAAAGTCAGAAGTCGGCGGGCGTGTGCGCAGTGTGAAGCAAGGAGCTGAGGCGACGATTATTCTTAACGAGCAGTTCGTCAACTCTTTTCTCAACGCGATGTTCACGCATTTGCGAGAGCCGGAATTCCCGCTCTCACTCGCAAGCAATGAATTTAAAGACGAGCAGCCGGTAATCTTCGCGGCATATGCAGAGAGTTCGGCGCGCTCTCAGGCTTGCGCGAGCCTGATTGTGTTGGAGCGTGAGCGCAACGGGGTCAAGACCGCCGTGCGTTTTGAAGATGGACGCATCGTTGCGCCGCTCGCTTTTTCCGGGTCGTACAGCGCGGGGCTGCTCGGCTGCGTGAGGTTTAACGGGTGGGCTAATTCCGTCGTGACGCTGGAATATGAT
>JACMLC010000384.1 GCA_014379795.1 Pyrinomonadaceae bacterium | reverse complement strand
GTTGCGGGGACATGGCTATCTGCGTCTCAAGGGTCTCGCGATTGATCTCGTCATTCTCAACGATCACCCGCCGAGCTACGCGCAGGAGTTGCAGGAGGAGTTGCAGGCGCTCGTGCGTTCGAGCAGCGCGCAGGCTTTGCAGGACAAGCCGGGCGGGGTCTATCTGCGCCGCGCGGATGTGATGCCGGAGGCCGACCGGATTCTGCTGCACGCCGTGGCGCGCGTCGTGATCGTGACGGAACGCGGCACGCTCGAAGAACAACTCGTGCGCCGGACGCCAGAAGAAGAACTGCCGCCTTCTTTCGTGCCCCGCACGCCTTCGCGCACCTATCCTGAGCCGTCGTTGGTGGCTCCCGCACTCTCCTATTTCAACGGCCTCGGCGGCTTCAGCGAGGGCGGGCGCGAGTACGTCACGGTGCTCGGCGAAGGACAATGGACGCCAGCCCCATGGACGAACGTCGTCGCCAACGAGCACGACTTCGGTTTTCAGGTGACGGAGACGGGCGCGGGCTATACCTGGTCGGTCAACAGTCGCGAGAACCGGTTGACGCCCTGGTCGAACGATGCAGTGAGCGACCCTCCGGGCGAAATTATTTACCTGCGGGATGAAGAGACGGGTACGGTCTGGACGCCGACACCGCTGCCTGTTCGCGAAGCCGAGACGTATATCGTACGGCACGGGCAGGGCTACACGGTCTTTGAACATACGAGCCACGGCATCGCGCAGGAGTTGCTGCTCTTTGTCCCCCTTGACGCGTCGGTGAAAATCTCCCTGCTGCGTCTGCGCAATAACACCAATCGCCGCCGCCGTCTCTCCGTGACGAATTACAACGAACTGGTGCTCGGCGTGCAGCGCGGCGCGTCCGCGCCTTACGTCATCACGGAGATTGACGAAGAAAGCGGCGCGGTCTTCGCACGCAACCCTTACAACAACGAGTTCGCGCATCGCGTGGCGTTTGCTGATGCGAGTTTGCCTAAACGCAGTGTCACCTGCGACCGCAAGGAATTCATCGGTCGTAACCGCAGCCACGCGCGCCCTGCGGCGCTCAGGCGCACGCGGCTCGCGGGGCGCAGCGGCGCCGGACTTGACCCATGCGCCGCGCTGCAAGTGGAGATCGAGCTTGCGCCGGGCGAAGCGCGCGAACTCTTCTTTCTCTTCGGTGAGGCCGAGAGCCGCTCGGAGGCTATAGAAATCATCACTCGCTTCCGCCAGCCACATGCCGTCGGTGAAGCCTTCGAGCGCGTCCTCGCGCGATGGGATGAAGTGCTGGAGACCATTCAAGTGCGGACGCCCGATGCGCCGATGGATACGCTCTTGAACCGCTGGCTGCTCTGTCAAACTCTAGCCTGCCGTGTGTGGGCGCGCTCGGCCTTTTATCAATCCGGCGGCGCTTATGGTTTTCGCGATCAACTGCAAGACGTGATGGCGGTCGTCTACTCCAGACCGGACATCGCCCGCGCGCAGCTTTTGCGCGCCGCCGCGCACCAATTCAAGGAGGGCGACGTGCAGCACTGGTGGCATCCGCCGACGGATCGAGGAGTGCGTACGCGCTTCTCGGATGACCTGTTATGGCTACCCTACGTGACGAGTTTTTATGTGAACGCGACCGGCGACAACGCGGTGCTCGATGAAGTCGTCCCGTTCATCGAAGCGCCGCTCCTGGTTGAAGGCGAGGACGAATCTTACACACAGCCGAGCGTCTCCGCGGAGACCGCCAGCTTGTACGAACATTGCGTGCGCGCGCTCGACCGGAGCCTCAAGACGGGCGCACACGGGTTGCCGTTGATGGGTTCGGGCGATTGGAACGACGGCATGAATCGCGTCGGCAACGGCGGGCTAGGTGAGAGCGTGTGGGTCGGTTGGTTTCTCCACCAGACACTCTCGCAGTTCACACCGTTCTGCGAAGCGCGGGCGGATGCCGCCCGCGCGCAAACTTACCGCGCCCACACATTGAAGTTGAAAGAGGCGCTTGAAGCTGAGGCATGGGATGGAGACTGGTACCGCCGCGCGTACTTCGATGACGGCACGCTGCTCGGCTCGGCGCAAAACGAGGAATGCCGCATTGATTCGATTGCCCAAACGTGGGGCATTATTTCCGGCGCCGCCGACACGCATCGGGCGCACCGCGCGATGGCTGCCGTCGAGGAATTTCTGATCCGGCGCGGCGACGGCCTCGTCATTCTGTTCACGCCGCCGTTCGACACAAGCGCGCTCGACCCCGGTTACATCAAAGGCTATGTGCCGGGCGTACGCGAGAACGGAGGGCAGTACACGCACGCAGCGTTGTGGGTCTTGATCGCTTATGCCCTGCTCGGCGACGGTGATCGCGCGGGTGAACTCTTCGCGCTCCTTAATCCGATCAATCACGCTTCGACGCGCGCCGGGCTGCACAAATACAAAGTCGAGCCATACGTCGCCGCAGCGGACGTGTACGCGGTCTGGCCGCATACGGGGCGGGGCGGATGGACGTGGTACACGGGTTCGGCCAGTTGGATGTATCGCGCGGGGCTGGAATTCATCCTCGGCTTTAAGTTAAGCGGGGCGAGTTTGAAAATTGATCCATGCATTCCGCGTGGCTGGCGTGAGTACGAGATAGACTATCGCTACCGCTCATCGCACTACCATATCAAAGTCGAGAATCCGCACGGCCTGTGCCGTGGCGTTTCCGGGATAGAAGTCGATGGCACGTCCCAATGGACGGATGACATCGTGCTCGTAGATGACGGCGGCAAACATCAGGTGCGGATAGTGCTCGGTGAGCGAGCGCCTACTGTGTCGGAACCAGAGAGGGGAGTCGGAGTAGCAGAGGAACTCGACTAAAATGCCCCTGCTTAGCTCGCTCAAGAAGATTACTGAAACGGCTCTGGTGCAAACGCGGGGTTCTGGTGCAAATAGCAGAGACAGAGCACACGAGTGTCCCACCGTGCCTAACCTCATGCCAAGAGCACAGCTTCCCACGCGTGCGACACGCTCCTCTCTTCTCTCACTATTACCGCTGAAGTGTCGAACTGCCCCTTCCTGATCTTCTGTATTAACTTAGCGAGTTAGCCATACCAATAACGGCTGTTGTGTGTTACGGTAAAGCCCCACCCACGTCAGCAACGCGCAAGGTTACATCATCAACTCCACGCCACGTGCAGCAATCATCTTTAGCAGCAATGACTTTATAATGCGATCTATGCACCAGCAGAAAGATGACTACATTCCGGCATTGGGCTATGACAGGTTAACGCCCTTGTATGACTCGCTCATCCGCTTGACCATGCCTGAGCGGGCTTTCAAGCATCGCCTCATCGAGCAAGCTCGAATAATGAAAAGCCATCGCATCCTCGATCTCGGCTGTGGTACTGCGACACTCACTCTGCTCATCAAGGAAACTCATCCTGAAGCTGCGGTGGTCGGGATGGATGGCGACCCCAAAATTCTTAACATCGCGGAACGGAAAGCTCGTGAGGCCGGATTAAATATTTCCTTTGATCGGGGAATGTCTTTCGACTTGCCATACCCTGATACTTCCTTTGATCGCGTGCTCACAAGCCTTGTCATTCATCACCTGACGCACGAAAACAAAGTCCGCACGCTTAACGAAGTGCATCGCGTCTTGCGTGACGGCGGAGAGCTGCACGTCGCAGACTTCGGCAAGCCTCATAATGCGTTGATGCTCGCGGCATCTTTGCCTTGGCGCATATTCGACGGTTTTGAGGCGACCGCAGATAATGCGAAGGGATTGCTGCCGGAGATGATGCGCCGCGCAGGATTTATCGAAGTTCACGAATCAGCCCGTTACATGACGCTGTTCGGCACACTCTCTCTGCATGTGGCGCGAAAGCCGTAACTAGATAAACGCTATTATCTCTGCCACTCGGGCGAAAGCTTCCTGTTCCAGATGCTTCCGATGAATTGTACTGCAATCAGCGTGAGATGTGCGCCCAGCGGGTGATGGCCAATATTTTCTTGCTAAGTGTTACGAACTTCGTTACAGTATGGGCCGCAGTTCCAGCGTTCTCTTAAAACTTGGAAAGGACGTTGGGAATGATTAAGAATTTTCGCCACAAAGGACTGAAGCAGCTTTTCGAGTCCGGCAGCCAGAAAGGAATTGAGCCTAGCTTGAGAGCGCGGCTCACGATCCAGTTGGACGCTTTGGATGCTGCGCGCCACGTCCGGGATATGGAATTGCCGGGCTTTGACCTTCACGAGCTGAAAGGCAAGCGCAAGGGCGTGTGGTCTGTGACGGTACGCGCGAATTGGCGGCTGACTTTTAGCTTTGAGGCTGGAGATGCTTCGGACGTTGATTTAGAGGACTACCATTGATGATCAATAATCGCAGAAGACGACCAACGCATCCGGGAACACTTTTGGCCGAAATTCTCCCCGCTTCCCCGATTAAGAATCAGGCCAACCTAGCTAAATTGATGGGCGTATCTCGACGACTCATTAACGAAATTATCAACGAGCGCAGGCCTGTGAAACCAGATATCGCGCACAGGCTGGCGGCTGTCTTCGATACCACGCCCGATCTGTGGCTCAATATGCAGATTGCTATAGATGTTTGGGAGGCGGCGCAGGAAAATCATAAAGATTATCAGCGAATCAGAGAGCGTGCTGCAAAGATTGCAGCGTAAGTTCCCTTCCCTTTAGACCATCGCTAGTCTAAATTACGGTCAATTCTACCCTCCTCTTGCTATAATTAACTATTGCGTAGGGGTAGAAGCATGTGATATACACCCATCTCATGCTAGGAACACCCTTTTCGATCTCGCCCAATCCCGCAACTTTGCATTTGACACCTAGTCTAAAAGCCGCTTTGCATAAGGTTCGGCGGACAATAGATAATCGGCAGGGTCTGTCGTGCATCCTCGGCGACGCCGGTATGGGCAAATCCAGCGTCCTGCGCTATCTCTACGGGGCTTATGAATCTGAGAGCGGTGTTACAGCAGCCTTTGTCACTGAGCCGGAAATCTCCTCACCTTATGCCTTCGTCAAAAGCCTGTGCCAGGTCTTTAATGTGACTCCCCGGCGCTCCCTGCTGGATCAGAAGAATGCGCTCAAGGAATTCATCTTCTCCGAAGCCGCTGAGGGGCGAAATGTCGTCCTCCTGCTTGATGAGGCGCAGGGCTTGAATTCGACAATGCTGGAGATCGTGCGCTCGTTTCTGAATTACGAGACGAATAACGCTAAGCTCCTGCAGATCGTGATGGCCGGACAACTCGAACTCCGCAATCGCCTGAAGCTCAAGGCCAACAAGGCCCTGAAGTCCCGCATTATCATGTATTCGCTTCTTGATCCGCTCTCTCTGAGTGAGACGAAGGCGATGCTCAACCATCGCTGCGAAATGGCTGAAATTGAAGTCCCCTTCTCCGACTCCGTGATCCAGCTAATCTACGACGCGGCCGGCGGCGTCCCGCGTGACATCCTACGTTTCTGCGACGGTGCCTACGCGCTGAGCCAGCTCACCGGCGAGAAAAGCGTGTCTCCCGAAACAGCCCAGAGTGTTATTGATCGGGAAAGCCAGATAATGGCTGATGAAGCAGCATGAGCAGTAAATTGTTACATCTCGACCCATTCGCCGCTGCGATGGCAAGGAAGGAGCGTGAGGAACGCGAACGGAAGGAAGCAGGAGCTACTGAAACTCCCCCTCCGCCAGACGTAGCCCCTCCGCCTCCTGTTGCCCCTCCGCCAGACGTAGCCCCTCCGAAAACGACCCAGCCCCCCCTCCAAAACGTAGCCCCTCCGGTTGACGTAGCCCTTCCGGCTGACGTAGCCCCTGAGCAATTCACTCGCATTGTTAACGGTATTTTTGACAGGATACTGCCTAGCCTAAAGCCAGCCGAGCAGCTCGTGCTGGTGAGGCTTTACAGACTCACCAGGGGTTTCAATAAAGAGGTCTGCCGGGTAACCATAGGCAAGCTCGCAACCTCCTGCAATATAGGCACTACGGCCACACGACTAGCTGTGCAGGCACTCGAGAGCCGCGGCTATATCAGGAGGGTTGGCACAGATGTAGCAAACAAAAACCAGAACAACCGCGGGATTGACTTTGAGATGCTACTGCCAGCGGCAGCCCCTACACGTCGCGGAGGGGCTACACGCCCCGTAGCCCCTCCGCTTGGCGCAGCCCCTCCGTCTGGCGTAGCCAATAAAATAAATACATTTAAAGAACACACACAAACACAAGAGCCTGCGGCTGGTGTGGGCGTGGGCTCCAAATTTACGATTGAAGAATGTCGGAGATACGCTGAGCATCTACGCTCGACCGGACAGGGAATTAACAATCCGGGCGGCTATGCAACTACAATTCATCGCACCGGTGAAGCAGACGCGCTCATCGAAGTGTTCCTCACCTCGGCAGAAAGCCCACGCGCGGAACTGGACGCCAGCAAGTGTCCTGACTGTAGCGGCACTGGTTTTTATTATCCGGAAGGACGGGAGAAGGGGATGGCTCGGTGCAAACATCCGCAGTTGCTAGACTCTAAGGTAGATTAAACCTCAATTTTAATGTCCCTCTTGTCTCTTGAGATAGTAGTTCTTGGATTCGGTTTCACAGATGTAAATCTTCAGACTATTTACTAAACGGCAGGGGCAGGCAGAGGGGTGCATTAAGTGAGGAACTAGAGACCTTGCAAGCATTTAAGAGTTAGTCGGAAGGGAAATTCAATTCTCACACTTTTACTGAACAGAGGGCGATGAGGAAGGCCGATTTGCAGAAATTCACTAAACAGAAAATTCTACTGCTAACGCACTTGGAGCAATAAACTCTTTTCCAGCATCTTTTAAGGCTCTCCGAATCCTTTTCAAAGCTACCGGCCATTAGAATCAAAAATTGACACATAAAATTCGAGCCGCAAAAGGACTGTGAAACCACGCCGCGTTATTTTCCATAATGACACTTTTGGTAAATGCCTGTATGGTATATCAGCTCTAAAGAGGTTGAAAAGAGAAGGGCCTCTACCTCAGGCATCTCAAAAGCGATGTTGAGGCTCCCACTCTTCACGTAGTCTTGGAGGTGAACTGCCATCAGCAACCACATCATTGAGCCAGAAGTGGTCAGCCCTTTAGTCAAGCCGTCTGCGGACGAGCGGCGACTCATCCCTCTGAAAGATAAGATACAGGCTTTCCTCTCTCGCTCTAATTCCGAGAACACGCGTGAGGCTTATCAGCGCACCATTCTGGAGTTTCATCGCTTCGTCGGCAAACACTTGCTGACAGTCACGGAAAGGGAAGTGCTAGCCTGGCGCGACACGCTTCTGCATAATGGTCAATCCAACCAGACCGTCGCTTCAAAGCTCTCTACCTTGCGTTCACTCTACAGCTATCTACTGAAAGTTTACCCTGATCTCTTGAATGTAAATCCGGCAGATGCGCAGCTCGTGCCACCGCCTCGGATACCGAATGCGCTCAAGGGCAGGGCGCTCACCAATAAAGAGGTACAGCATCTGCTCGTTGGCCCGGATCGCAAGACGCCAGAGGGGGCGCGCGACTATGCCCTGGTGCTCCTGATGCTGAGGCTTTCGCTGAGGGTCTCGGAGATCGGCAAGATCAGACAATCTTCTTTCGCCTGGAAGGATGAGCGGTGGACCATCATGCTGAAAGTCAAAGGCGGGGCGGAGGAGATATGGCCTGTGCCAACAGATGTGAAGCAGGCGATTGATGAGTATCTACGTCTGGATGAGAAGCGCAGGAATATATGGCGTGAGAATCGTGTGGAAGACCAGTACATCTTCCAGCCTATGCTCAACCACCGGACGGGAAGATATAACAAAGGATTGACGCGGCAGATGATCGGGCAGATTGTCAGAAAGTGGGCTAGCTTCACTGGCCTAAAAGGTAAGGTGACCCCACATGATTTGAGAAGGACGGCTATTACGCGAGCTTTGAATCAAGGCTGGACATATCGCGAGGTGCAGATGATGAGTAAGCACAAGGACCCTAAGACGGTGATGCGATATGACTACGAGAGAGATAATCTGGAGAGAAATCCGGTCAATAGTCTTAACTACGAAGAACTCTGAGGGCGTGTCAAGAGCTTTGTGTAAATAGTCGTCACTAGAGAACAGGCATCCGGTCCTCGAACAGAATCGCGAAGCGATTCAGCGCCGCCTTCCACTCCTTGATCGGCATCGTCCACTTTCGGCTGATATTCTGTAACGCCAGATAGAGCAGTTTCAGCGCCGCCTCATCCGTCGGGAACGAGCCGCGATTCTTGATTACTTTGCGCAAACTCATGTTCACCGATTCAATCGCATTGGTCGTATAGATGACCTTGCGGATGTCTTCAGGAGACGCGAAGAACGGGGTGATGCGCTCCCAGTTCGCGCGCCACGATTTACTGATGGTCGGGAACTGTGAGTCCCACCGAGAGGCGAACTCTGTAAGCTTCAGCTCAGCTGCTTCTCTCGTCGCCGCGCGATAGATCAGCTTTAAGTCCGAGGCCACTTCCTGGCGCTGCTTCCAGCCCACATAGTTCAGTGAATGTCTGACCAGATGCACGATGCACAGTTGCACTTGCGCTTTGGGGAAGACCGTCTCAATAGCTTCAGGGAAGCCCTTGAGTCCGTCCACGCACGCGATGAAGATGTCCTCCACTCCGCGATTCTTCAACTCCGTCACGATCTGGAGCCAGAACTTCGCGCCCTCTGTTTGCGCCACCCAGAGGCCGAGAACTTCTTTAGTTCCCGCCAGATTAATGCCGATGGCTAAGTAGATGGCCTTGTTGCGGATGTGCCCGCCGTCCCTGACTTTCACCTGCAAGGCGTCCAAGTAGAGGATGGGGTAGAGCGCATCCAAAGGACGGTTCTGCCAAACTTTAACTTCTTCAATAACTGCATCCGTCACGGATGAGATGAGAGCGGGCGAGACTTCAACTTGATAAATCTCTTCCAAATGACTTTGAATCTCTCTGGTCGTCATCCCGCGCGCATACAAAGAAAGTATCTTGTCGTCGAAGCCGGAAAAACGGGTCTGGCCTTTGGGAACAATCTGTGGCTCGAAACTCGAATCGCGATCACGCGGCACGTCAAGGGGCAGATGGCCGAAATCACCTTTGAGTGTCTGCTTGGACTTGCCGTTACGAGAGTTGCCGGAGTTGTCGCCCGCTGCGTCGTGGCGCTCGTAGCCGAGATGCGCGGTCAGTTCAGCTTGCATGGCTCTCTCCAGCACTGCTTTGGTCAGTTGTTTGAGCAGGCCATCCTCGCCCAGAATCTCTTCGGGCGTCTGGTAGTCTTTCAGTAAGTTGTCAATCAGCTTGTTATCAATGGGCATTGAGACTCCTTTACAAGTTAAGAGTTTAATCTCAACGACCACTTACACAAAATCTTTTACACCCTCATTTCTTCTCAGCTATGCGGTAAAGGCCAGCAAAAATAGATGATTCTGGCCATATGAGGGCTTTATATGTCGGTAACGTCTCACTGTCTCTCTTGATGCCTTGAATCTCTTCTTCAGTGAGGGTGCACATGTGTCCCGGAACTTAACCCCTCCCAACTTCCGATTACCACTGCCGATGTTATAACCTATGTTATAATCTTCTTCGATTACGAGAGAGGTTAATCCATTGTGAGCATTCTGAAATTAACGACCATTGGTAATTCCGTCGGCATCATCCTGCCCAAGGACATCCTGGAACGCCTGAGAGTGCAGAAGGGCGACAGCCTATATGTGGTTGAAACCAAGCAGGGTATTGAGCTGACGCCTTATAACCCGGAGTTCGCCGCGCAGATGGAGGTCGCCGAAAGGGTCATGCGCGAAGACCGTGACGCGCTCAGAAACCTTGCTGAGTAAACCCTGTATGGCTCAGATCATCTGGTTGCTGGAAGAGACCGTGCGCGCCATCCAAGAGCGGCAGAGCCGTGAACACGGCGGAAGTCCTGGTTTACGCGACGAAGGATTATTGCTATCTGCACTGGCGCGACCACAGCACCTCATGGCCTACGGAGAGCCGCCGCCCGATCTGGCATCTCTGGCAGTGGCCTATGCGTTTGGCCTCGCGCGCAACCATCCGTTCATAGATGGTAATAAGCGTACAGCGCTTGTCGTAGCGCGCACTTTCCTACTGCTCAACGGCACTGATCTAGAGGCTACTCAGGAGGAGAAGTATTTGACGTTTCTGCGCCTCGCCGAAGGCTCTCTGCGTGAAGAAGAACTGGCGGCCTGGATAAGAGAGCATCTGAAGTCAAGTTAAAGACTGTTTTGAACTTGCCCCGATTTGGTGGACACGAAGTTTATGCCGCTTGACTCAATAATTTCCGTTCATATTCCGCCGGGCTCAAGTAACCCAACGAAGAATGCCGTCGCTGCTGATTGTACCAACATTCGATGTACTCGAAGATGGCCAGTCGCGCCTCGTCCCTGGTGCGCCACTCGCTCCGCTCAATCAACTCCCATTCCAGCGTCGCAAAGAAGCTTTCGACCACCGCATTATCGTAACAGTTCGCTCGCCTCGACATGCTCGGCTCAATCTGGCGCCGCGCCAGCAACTCCTAGTAATCACGCGCCGCATACTGTACCCCGCGATCCGAGTGGTGCAGCAACCCACCGCCCGGGCCTCGCGCTTCCAAAGCCATCACCAGCGCGTTGATCGCCAGACCCGCCTCCAGCGTTCGTCCCATCGACCAGCCGACGACTCGGCGGCTCGCCAGATCCAAGATGACGGACAGGTACAGCCAGCCTTCGCGCGTCGGCACGTAAGTAATATCGCTGGCCCAGACGCGATTCGTCGCGGCGATCTGTTGAGGCGCAAAGCAGCGGTCGAGCACGTTAGGCGCTACGCGGTGCGTGTGTTTCGAGTCGGTCGTCGTGGGACGCATGCGGCGGCGCACTTTCACCCGCAGCCCTTCCTGGCGCATCAGGCGGGCTATTCTTTTGCGCCCACATCGCTCGCCTTGCGCTCGCAACTCGGCCTGCACTCTCGGGCTGCCATAAGTGCGGCGGCTCGCCTGATGAATCACACGCACCTGCGTGCGCAGTTCTTCATCACGCTTGGCTCGGCTGCTGACGGCTAGCCGTTGCGCCGCATAAAAGCCGGAACGGCTGACCTCCAGCGCGCGGCACATCAGCGCCACGGGAAAATACCTTTGGTGGGCTGTGATGGCGGTGTCCTTCATCTTGATTCCTTGGCGAAGTAGACCGTCGTTTTTTTTAAGAAGTCGCGCGCTTGACGCAGCGTCTCGACCTCGCGGCGCAAACGCCGCACCTCTTCGTCTTGGCTGGGCAACTGACCGTGGCCCGGAACGACATCTGCGGGAGGTTGCCCCGCTCGACCTTCAACTTGCCGCCGCCAGTTACGCAGCAGGTTGGGCAGGATGCCCAACTCGCGCGCGACCTGTGCTAAAGGCTTGTCGCCTGAGGCGGCGAGCCGGACGGCTTCTAACTTGAACTCAGGAGTGAATTTTCTTTTCGGTTCTGCCATGAACACCTCCATGCCCGAGCATAACATCGGGCATCATCTGGGTGTCATCTAATCGGGTCAGGTCCACTATGGGGGTAGCTCCTTTAATTCCCAAACGTGCCTTATGAGGTCTC
>JACMLC010000383.1 GCA_014379795.1 Pyrinomonadaceae bacterium | reverse complement strand
TGCGCGCGGCCTGCTTGATTGAGACGCTTCATGCGGCGGCTCCCTTCTACGGCGACATCCCGGAAGATGAAGCGCTGGCTCAATTAAAAGTTCCGACGCTCTTTATCGCGGGTGCGCGTGATGGATGGATTACGCCTGAGAAGGTGGAAGGCTTGAAAGACGCCGCGCGGAAATACGATTTGCCCGTCGAAGTCGGCAGCTACGATGCGGATCATGCTTTCTTTAACGACACGCGGCCTGAAGTTTACAACCCGGAAGCGGCGGCAGACGCTTGGCGGCGTGTCCTCGCGCTCTTTGACGCGCGCCTGCGCGACACGAGCGCGGCGGCTACGAGTTAATTACAGATGGCCACAAAAAGGCACAAGAAGCACAAAAGGAATTCGCATTAATAAATCCGCCTATCTGTTTTTTAGCTTGTGTCTTTTGCGCCTTTTTGTGGCAATTCTTTATGCTTAACTTCATCGCGCTTTAGCGACTGAACTCGTCAAGCTCCGCCTGCGTCGGCAGAGATGTCCGCGCTCCTAATTCTCTGCATTTGAGCGCGGCGGTCGCATTGGCAAGTCTCAGGCTCTGCTCAATCTCTTCGCCGCTCAGCAAGCCGTAAAGCAAGCCTGCGTGAAAGGCATCGCCCGCTCCGGTTGTGTCGCGGCATCCGCCGGGAACATCGAACGCATGTGATTCGATAAAATTTCCCTCGTGATAAACGAGCGCGCCGCGTGCGCCGAGCGTCATCCCGACCAGCGCGCAGCCATAGCGGGCTTTTATTTCGACCAGCGCAGCGCGCCCATCAATGATGCCCGTCAGGCGATGCGGAAACTCAGCAGATGAAATCAAGATGTCTATCAGCGGCAGCAGTTCCGGCAATCCTTCATAAATATTATCTATGTCGGCAGAGACAATGGTGCCTGCCTCTCGCGCAGCGTGCGCGAGCACAGCGCATGCGTGCGGGTCATGCGCGTCCAGGTGCAGAACGCGCCCGCGCGCTGGCATCTCAACGGGAGCTTCAGCCGCCTTGTATGAGAGGCGTTCGTCTCTGTCCCAGATAATCGTCCGCTCGCCGCTCCGCACGTCAATGATGATAAATGCGATCTGATTACGCGCGCCTCCGATTGTCTCTGCGTAGTCAAGATTGACGCCTTCGTCTCGAATCGCGGCCAAGCCGAAACGGCCTGCCTCATCCGAGCCAAACCGCCCAGCATAGGCCGTCTTCAGCCCCAGCCTTTGCAACGCGACCATCGCCGAAGCCGTCTGCCCGCCAGCCCCTTGCGCATGCTCAAGCAGATGCACCTTCGTATCGAACGCAGGATATTCCGGCACCACAATCAGATGGTCAACCGCGTTGAGGCCAAAGCCGACAACGTCAAACTCTCTTTCATCGGGTAATTTGAAAGGGAAGCGCATAGGGTTTTCCTCTCAAAAACTTTACTGCAAAAACATTCTCCCGCAAAGGCATTAACGAGGGGGAAGGGGATAGGGTGTAGGGTGTAGAAAAAGCTTTTGGTTTTCCCTAAACCCTACACCCTATCCCCTTCCCCCTTTGCTTTTTGCGTCTTTGCGGGAAACTCCGGTTTTCATTGTCACAAACTCTGCTTTAGAATAACAGCGCTAACTTTATTAGCCGGATTAGAGAGCCAGAGTGGTCTTAGAAGAAAAACTCAAAAACCTGCCCGTCGCGCCCGGCGTCTACCTGCACAAGGATGATACCGGAAAGATTATCTATGTCGGCAAGGCGAAGAATTTGCGTAATCGCGTGCGCTCGTATTTTCAGTCTGGGCGCGGGCATGACCGCAAGACGCGCGAGCTGGTCAAGCGTATCGCAGACCTAGAGTTTATCGTCACCGACACTGAAGTCGAAGCCCTTGTGCTGGAATCCAATCTCATCAAGCAGCACAAGCCGCGCTTTAACGTCCTTTTGAAAGACGATAAGCAGTACCCGCATCTGAAGCTGACCATCAACGAGCCGTTCCCGCGCGTGATGATTACACGAAAAGTTCAGCGCGACGGCGCGCTCTACTTCGGCCCGTTTCTCCCTGCATCTCTGGCGCGGCGCACGATTGATCTTATCAACCGCACGTTTCAACTGCGCACCTGCGACATAGAGATTGACGGCAAATTGCCGCGCCCGTGTCTTGAGTATCACATCAAACGCTGTTTGGGGCCGTGCGTCAAAGGGCTTTGCACGCCCGCAGAATATCAGGAGTCCGTGCGCGATGTGCGCTTGCTGCTCGAAGGCAAAAATAGAGAGCTGGCC
>JACMLC010000382.1 GCA_014379795.1 Pyrinomonadaceae bacterium | reverse complement strand
GGAAACCAAATTTTATTAAAATGCTTTTGTCTTAACTTTTACCTTTTTACTTTCTTAAAAGGAGCCATAAAATGAACAATGACCCCCTCTCCCCCAAAGCGCCTTATGACATCAGCCCACCGCGTTATTCCGTCGCGCATCACATGGTCACGACCGCGTTTGAATTGAACGGCTTTCGCGTGACTCAGAATCTGGGAGTCGTGCGCGGCATCGTCGTTCGCTCGCGCAACATCTTCGTCAACATCGGTGCCTCTTTGCAGACGCTGGTCGGCGGCAACATCGTCGCGTGGACAAAGCTTTGCGAGCAGACGCGCGCGGATGCTTTCGAGATTATGATTCAACACGCGACGGAGCTGGGAGCCAATGCCATCATCGGCGCGCGTTATGATGCGACGGAAATTTCCAGCGGCGCGACGGAAGTTTTGGCTTACGGCACGGCGGTCATCGTCGAGCCGACAGAGGCCGGAGGAAATTACCGTACATGAAGGTGTCTGGCTTTATCTTGAGCGCTGTGGAGTGTGTTTTCTAAGATTTAGCGCGCTCCACAGCCTCTATTGCTTCAACTTGAAATCTTTAGGCACGAAATCAACGGAGACAATCTCACCGTCAAATTTTCCTTTGACCGGACGGTAGATGACCACCACTTCATCTACGGGGGTGCGCTGGCCGCAGCCTATCAAACCCGTCTTTTGTTGCACGTACGAGGTGTATTGCACGCCCTGAAAATCAACTGCGCTGAGCTTAAGCAATCGCCCGGCTACCTGAACGAAGAAGACCACGTTTTTCGAGCCGCATTCTATTTTCTGCAACTGACCCTGCACACGCTGCTCGCCTTCCTGCGGCTTTTTTAGCACCTGATCGAGAACTTCTAACAGCATCTCTTCCGGTGTGCGGGTCTTCCCTTCGGCATCCGGCTCAATGACTAGCACATTACTGCCGGGGGGCGGGGCGGTGCTGCCGCCGCCGGATTTGTCGCGAGACATCTGCTCTTCCATCTCCTGAAGAGAAGTAAGCAGCGATTGCGCGTGCTGGCGGAGCTGGGTTTCCGTCGCGCTGCTGCGCACGATCGGCTCTAAAGTTTCGCGCGCCAGTTTGAAATCATTCTTTCGCAGATAAATCTGTGCCAGCAAGTAGCCAAACTCTTGCGCTCCGGGCAGAAGTTCGATGGCGCGTTTGAGCAACGCGATGGATTCATCCAACTGCTCGCCGCTGACGAGATTAACAAAGGCCAGCAGGTGATAGGAATCGGCGAAGCCCGGATTTATCTCAATAGCTTTCTTCAACTCTGCGCGCATCTTCGCGGCCAGCTCCGGCTCGATTTTGTAGATCGGACGGCCTTCAGTAATCACTTCGCGGCTGAGCACATAGGCGTAGTAATAATGAACCAGATAGTTTCCGGTGTTGGCCGCGACGGCGCGTTCCAGATAACGCGTGGCTTCGGCGGGGCGGTTGCGATTTATCTCAAGCATGCCCAGCGAGGCATGCGCCATGGCTAAGTTGGCATCGAGCTTAATCGCGTTTTGCAGATGCTTCTCGGCCTCCTCAAACTGACCCGTGTGACGTGATAAATCGCCCAGATAGAATTCGCCCTGCGCCTCTGTTAGAGGCACGCTCTGCATCTCCAGATCAAATTCCAGCTTGCGCTCGAAAGTGGCGATTTGTTGCGGATAAGTATCTCGCCTGATGTAATCCTTCAGCTCTTTCTCAATCGTCGCAAAGTCTGTTTGGAAAGCTTCTGGAAAAGCTTCATCCGGTGATTTACCCGCCAGTATGAGATTGAGAAAGCGCCCGAGCTGCGGCTGACGCTGCTCGTTGAGCAGCAGGTAATGAACCAACGCCCACGACTCTGCATAAAACATAGATTGCTTGTTCGATTCGTTATAGAGAGGAGAGCTATGATCTACTGAAAAAAGTGTCTTGAGCGGAATGAATTTTCGTTGGCGCAACTCGAAAACGTGCCCTGAGATGACCTTGCCGAGCCTCACCTTGCGGTCGTCCCCCCTGATCTCAAAGGTGCTGTAATACTCGGCCAATCCTTCGTTGAACCAGAGCGGCATGTTCTGCACATTATTCTTGACCAGTAAGTGAACGAACTCATGAAAGATGGTGCGAAAGGGGTCGTTCGCTTCGTCCTGTATCGGACTGAGCGCGATATAGTTCATATCATTGCCCGGCTGGAAATAGCCTGCCGTGTTGGGCGGGGCAAATTTCTGATAGGCGCTATGGCTCTTAAAGACGATGACGGTCGTCGGTGTTGAAGAACTAAAATTGGTCTGCTTTAGCAGGCGCGTGAAGACATCACGGAACTGTTCGAGGCGAGTCGCAATCTGCCGCATCTCCTTCTCATTGGCATTGCCGACGAGCACAAAGTTCTTTGACCGGATGCTGGTCCATTTATCCTTTGCTAATACTGGATTGAGCGACGCAACAAGTAGCAGACAAAAGGCCACCCCACAGGCAAGGCTTAATCGTTTCATTAAAAACATCTCCAAATAAATGATTAGGATTAAGGACGTTCGGCTCTCGAGAGGAGAGACGCCCCGAATGGAAGCGCGCACTATTTGCAGGAGCTATTGGTGTGCGCAAAACGGCTTATTATAAGGGACACCTTTTGATGCAGTCAAACCGTCTAATTCAAGTTAGAAAGCTCCCGACGTGTGGTCTTATTGGCTGTCTCCAGGTATCGCTAGTGTACACCAGCGCCCTGGAAATTATCGCTTTCACATCAGCAAGTTGTTCTTGTCCTTTCAAGGGCGTAAGATTGCCGGTGTTACTCCCAACATCCTATGTTGACAGCCGTTGGCAACGGCTTCCCCCAAAGGAAAATTTACATGACTCGTATAACACAATTGAACGATTCAACGCTGACAGAAGTTGAGAGGCAACGTATTGAAAAGGCTTTCGCGGATGTGCCGTTTGCGCGCCTGCTGAATATTGAGATGGGTGAAATGGAGCGCGGCAAGGCCAGATTGCATCTGGGCGTGCGCGACGAGCTGAGACAGAATAACGGCCTGATGCACGGCGGCGTTATCGCCTCCTTGATTGATACAGCCGCAGCTTTTGCCATCCTCACAGTGCTTGAACCGAACAAGACGACGACCACAGTTGACCTGACTATTCATTACCTGCGCCCGCTGATTAAGGGACGTGCGACCGCAGAGGCGCGCGTGGTGCGTGCCGGACGCCGCATTATAGTCGTCGCGATTGATGTCTTAGACGAGGCGGAACATGTTGCAGCCACAGCGCTTACGACTTATATCAGGCTTACATAAAGGCTCTCTGCCGTGCTTTGCAATAAAGCTGGACAAAACTTGTTAATCCATGCAAAAATGGTTTTGTCCCCGCTGCTTAAGTCGCAGAGCAGCAAACGCTTCAAGAGTCTTTTCACCGGCACGCCTTCAGTCGTTGTTGTCGCAAGCCTAATCCTAAGATGCACTCGCTCTATCACGCCCTGCTGACCCAACATGCGCGCCAGTTGACCTCCGTCCGCTGCGCCGAGCAGACTATTGCGCAGCTCCACCGTTACTTTGAAGACGTGGTGCTGGAAAATAATCTGGCGGCGCTGGTGGTCGAGAGCCTGCCGTTGATGAAGGATCGTTCGCTGCGCGATCTGGCGCGCGTGCGCGAGGTCGGGCGTGCGGCTCAACGCGCGTTCTTCTTTGTTTCGCCGGAGGATGCGCTCAACCACCTGCCGCTCCGGATGAGCGAGCATGATCGCGAGCCTGTCCTCTTAAAGCGCACGGAGCATGACAGTCTGGATGAGCGTTTCGTCGTCATCGCGGATTCGCGCTTCTCTGCTCTCTTAGCCTCTGTGCACACCCCGGATGAAGACGGTACACAGAACGGCGGCGGCGATGAAGTCATCTGGTCTTTTGAGCCGGACATAGTCTATTCCGCGCTCGAATATTTGATGGCGCGCGTGACCGCCGAACGTCCCTTTCAAGCAAGCATTTTTTCTTCTGCGGTCAAGTCGTCCATGCCCAAGGCGACCTCGCTGCAACTGACCGTCTCGGTCACTACCAAGCTGGCGCGCCTGCTGCAAGAGCAAGCCGGGCGCGAAATCGCCGTCAACCGCATCGCCACCGCAATTCGTAATTCGCTTGAGCTTGAAGACATCCTGCAAACAACCG
>JACMLC010000381.1 GCA_014379795.1 Pyrinomonadaceae bacterium | reverse complement strand
ACGCGCGCAGCCCTGTACTCGCCGCGCGTCGTGCGGACGAGAAAGCCTTCAGGCTTCATGCGCTCGATGCCTGTAGCTTCTTCTTCAGTATTGATATGCAGGTTGTTTTCCAGCGCGAAACGAACATAGTGCGACAGCAGTTCTTCGCGCGTGGGCTTTTCACGGCAATGCTCAAGCGCGCCCTCGCGCATCTCTAATTCGTTGGGCGTGGAAAAGACCGTGCGCCCGACCGGATAGTGAAAAATCGTGTCGGCAATCAAGCCTTTTTCGATGACTAAGTACCGCAAGCCTTCGCGCGCCGCAGCCTCAGCCGCAGACAAACCGGCTGGCCCAGCCCCGATGATTAAAAGGTCAAGAGTCTCCTTGCTCATATTGCAAAACTAATTTTAGCCACAGAGGGCACAGAGAACACAGAGATAAAAAAGCTTCATTAAATCTTTGATCTATTTGGTTCCTCTGTGTTCTCTGTGTTCTCTGTGGCTAATCTACTATTAACTCTCCGTGCGCGACGACCACCGAAGGGCCGCCGACGCGCACGATGTCTATGCTGCCGCGCTCGCCTTTAATCTCGATGCCGATGCGGCTCGGGCGATGTATGAAGTCGCCCTGTTCGATGATGAAGCGAAACACGCCATCAACCGGCTCAAGCTCAAGCGCGCCGTGATATATCAGATACGCTCCGAGCGGCCCGGCTGCTCCGCCCGTCGCAGGGTCTTCAGCGATGCCTATGTCCGGCGCGAATAATCTGGCGTGCGCGCGGCTGTCTGTGCCTTCGTCAAGCGTCTCGCGTGCAAAAACGTACCATTCAGTGATGCCGATGCGCGCCCCTGCTTCGCTCAAGACGCCCGCGTTGACGCGGCAAGAGGCGAGCGCGTCTATCCCCTTAACCGGCACAAAGAGAATCGGCACACCCGTCGAAGCCACTTGAATCGGCAGGCTCTCGTCCATGTCTTCGGCGGCGAGTCCCAGCCCGCGCGCGATCAACGCACGCTCCTCCGCTTCATCAACCTCGCGGAGAATCTCAAACTTGCCCTGCGTCATGACGACGCGCACTGGCTCTGCTTCCTTAAATTCTATGTCAACGGGCAGAACGCCGATGCCTATTTCCTGCAAGATGCGCGTCCAGCCAGTGCCGCCTTCGGGCAACGGCACGACGCCTTCACGCGCGAGCGCGTTCCAAGTCCCGACGACCGGATGTCCAGCCATCGGCAGCTCTTTACCGGGCGTAAAGATGCGCAGGCGTCTCAAGGCGCGCTCGTCCTCTGGCGGCAAGACAAAGACGGTCTCGGACAAATTCATCTCGCGCGCGATCTGCTGCATCAGCTCGTCCGTCAAGCCTTCCGCCTCTGGAAAGACCGCTAAGGGATTGCCCGTAAAAGCGCGCTCTGTGAAAACATCGAGTTGCAGAAATCTGTATGAAGGCAAGGCGACTGAATTATCCTTTCCGAAATCAAGATTGGACATATCATCGCGATTACGCCCCGCATCGTCAAATATGCCCGCTGCTTTCATCTCTCGCTCCTCCCTAAAAAATTCCCTTGAACGACGTGAACAGGCAAGAGTGAAGTGATAGATTCGAGAGAGGAACAGGGCGTTAACCAATGGGGAATTAAATTGACGCCGCTCTGGAAAACACAAGGCTGATGATAGCTGAAAAACAGCCGTTAGCTGTTGCTTGAGCCGCTCTCAGAACCATTTCAGCGGCTGTGAATTCTCACTTCTTAAAAGACACGGACAGTCGTCTGAAAATCTCATTGACATTTGTCATGTGTGAGACTATTGTGCCGCTGCTCAACAGGCTCAATTGCTTGCTGGCGACTTTCTTTTGTTCCTCGTCCGTCTCACTTCAACCCTACTCGCTGAGAATAACGCGGCCTACTTT